>DAOTWK010000322.1:0-3456 GCA_034435815.1 Anaerolineae bacterium
CACCGGCGCCACCCGCGCCGCCCGCAGCGCCGGGAGGGCAAACCCCGCCAGGCACAGCAGAACGGCCGTTGGCAGGATCAGCGCTGCCCGCCCCAGAGGGAAGACCAGTCCCAGCGCTTCCGCTACCCCCAGCGCCAGAGCCGTCCCCGCCGTCCCGCCGACTGCCCCGATGAGGAGCCCCTCCTTCAGGACCAGACCTGCCAGGGAACTTCCCCGCCAGCCCAGCGCCTTGAGGAGGCCGAACTCTGGGATGCGGCCGGCGACGGTGGTGGAGGCGGTGTTGAAGATGAAGAGGGCACACACGAGCAACATTGCGGCGAAGAGAAGGATGTTGGCCTTCTGGACTTCCCGGTGGGTGGTGAGGGCAACGCCCTTCTGGACCCAATACTCTTCCACGTAGCCGATGCCGGGGATGTGGACGAGGATCGGGCGAGGGGAAGAGCCGACGACGATGTCCACGTCCAGGCCAGTGCGGTTGATGATTTCAGCGGCGACGGCCTCTATTTTGGATTGGGCTTCTGGGGAGAAGCGGTCCACCCCGGCTACTCGCACCCGGATGGCGCTAATGCAATCGTCGCTACAAAGGAGTTTTGCTGCCTCCATAGTTGTCAAAGCTAAGGGAGGGGGCTGGAGATAGGTATTGGGATTCGTTGTGGGTCGGAGGATTCTGGGTTCAGCAGGATGACCATTCTCATCATAGCGCAGGACAGCAGTAGGGGGAAAGTAAATATCCATAGGTACAGCAGTTAGTTCTTCTGAGGAAAGCCTTATCTTTTCTGATGCGAAAAGGCCCACTCTGAATAGTCTATATGGTAGGCGAGTTGCAATAGGCCGTTCTATTCTTTCTCGCAGAGATAGATTGCTCGGGGAGATAGGATTTGCTTCGGCCAAAGCACCAATTCCTGAACCAGGAAGGAGGCGATACTGGACCGGGGAGATAGTGACGAGTGTTTCAGGGTATGTTAATCCCGATGTGGCAGGTAGTCGACGGCTCATTAACTCTTCAGATATTGTAATGGTTTGGCGAGCGAAAAGCTCTTGGCGAGGAAGGGTAGCCAGGTATTGAGCGCCTCCTCTTCGCAAGATTTCTTCAAAGTTATAAGCCTCAGGAGGTATTGATAATCGCCACGCTTCACCCGTGAGGGTGAGAGATACAAAGGTAGTAGTATTTATTATGATAGGGAGCGGGAGGACCTTTTCGGGCTCTATCCCTGCAATTTGCTTCGCAAATTCCTCGGGCAGCCCTCCTCGGGACAGAAAGGCCCAAGTTTCCTCTAATTCAAGGGAACCGCTTTGAAGATAATGCCCTTCCGTCAGCGTCTGGCTTAATCCGACTAGAGCCTCTTCAGGCTCGGGGTCAATTGCGGCTATAAGCCAGCTGTACTCAAAAGAGCACCCAAATCCCCCGGATAGATCTATCACTCTTTTATCTAATAGTAAGTGAAGGTTAGAGGAGAAGTCAAAGAGAGGGGAGGTAAAGGGGCCAACAAAGTTTTTCCGCCGAACGTGTACTCCGTTATCCTCCTCCATGGTGCAGACATTCACAAAAATCCCAGGAGGGGGAGGGGAATAAGGATAAATAGGGACGTCAAGGCCTACATTCCAGAGGGTAAGCACTGCTACCGGTGCCGCTAATTCTACTCCTGGGATGTCTTTGATGGCCTCATATTGGGCGAAGGTGATTCCTCCGGGGATTTCCAGGAGGGCGTTGGGTCGCACCAAACCGTACTGTTTCTCAATTTCGGAACGCTGGTCTGAGGGGCGTACAAGGATGTCGTAAGTCGTACGCCAATAACGGGCCAGGTCTTCATCAATCTGGACTGCTGTGGTTTCCGAAGCGGAAAGGAAAAGCCCGAAGGCTGCACTGGTCATCAGTACAGCTAGTAAAAGGAGACCAAAGCGAAACGAGAACCGTCGCCAAGAAAGAAATAGGAGAAAAAGAGTCGCGGCTTTTGGCCTTCCTGTGCCAAACTGACCGGTGGGCATTTTCCTCCCTCTCTTCCTCGTCCTCAGTTCCCTGGAGGCCTTTTTCCCTTTTCCCATATCACCTTCGGCGGCGAGAGAGAACCGTCGAGGGATTTACAGCGACCTCTTGGGGATGGTCCATATTGCGGCTTCGCTGCCCGCCGCAAATCTCTCTCCCCTCTCTCGAACTTCGTTCTGGAGAGAGGAGAAACGTAAGGTAAAAGAAGCCCCTCTGCCCGCCCGGAACAGGGGCGGCGCAAAAACCTACACTTGTGAGGGGGGAGGGGATGAAGAGGGGTGGGGGCAAAGTTGGCTTCCTGCCAGTATCAGCGATGATTTTTTTCAGTGCGAATTTTTGATGCTCTCCAAAAGTGTCAACCGTTTCGGTTGAAAAATGAACCATCCCAATGGCTTTAATATGTTCAACTTTGCAGTTATTGGCTTGAATGATTCAGTAGCGACAGCGAATGCATATACCAGTGTATCTATCAATAGTGCACCCGCTATCATAACCCCAGCAAGGGTCAAAAAGGCGTAAAACTTCACGAACCTGCGCGCCCTCTACTCCTCCTACCATACAACTACCACACGGCTGATTGTATACATAACAGAGAAGAGTTACGAGGCATCCCGTTGGTCTTGGGTCATCTGGTGGAGTCCAATGAGCAGCCCCTACCTGCTGTACCATCGCCAGCGAGGCCACCGCCAGCAGGAAGGCCGCCACCAGCATCCCAGAGAGAACCCGCATCAGCCATTCATCCTTCACCGCTCACCTCCTGGCAAAGCGGAAAGGGAGAATCTTAAGCAATCTCTCTGACTTTGCCCCTGGCCCTCTTGCTTCCTGTCTCTTGCTTCGGCTTTCGTTCCAGAGGATAGGCCGGAAGGGATGGGGGCCTGACGCAGTGGCCTCAGCGCAGCCAGCACCTCCCGCTGGAGTTGCTCCATCCGCAGGAAGAGGCCGATGATGGCTACCATCAGGAGGAGGACGATGCCGGTGAGGAGCAATAGCAGTACTTCTGTCCGCGACCCGCCCATTGGGGGACCTTCTGCTACCTGCTAATATTATACCACAATTCCCCCCCTCCCGTGTCAAGCCCCGGTTAGACCACGGACGACAGACCATAGACGGCAGACTACAGACGACAGACCACAGACGATGGACGACAGACCACGGACGACGGACGATGGACAACAGACTCTCCTGCTCCCTGCTATCATTCCCCTCTCACCGCTTCCGCCGGGGGGACACGGGCCGCTATCCGGGCTGGGTAGGCTGCCGCCAGCACCCCCACCGCCGCCGGCACTCCCAGCCCCGCCGCCAGCGCCCCCAGCAAACCTGCCCCCACGCTCCGATACAGCGCCAGATACATCCCCAGCCCCAGCGCCGTCCCCACCAGGCCGCCCAGAAGCCCCAAAACCGCCCCCTCCAGCACCGGAAAGGCAAACCCGTGCTCCCCGACCACCTGCCGGTTCTCCTCCCCACTCCCCAGC
>DAOTWK010000323.1:0-2497 GCA_034435815.1 Anaerolineae bacterium
CCAAGCCGACCCCCGCCGCCTACATCGGCGCGGCCGTCCTGGGAGGGCAAGTCTTCGTCCCCGGCGGCTGCACCGCAGACGGCGCGGCCCTCTCCGTCCTGGAGGTCTACGACCCCGCCACCGACACCTGGACCACGGCCGCGCCGCTCCCCCGTCCCCTCTGCGGCTACGCACTGGCCGGCCACGGGGACCGACTGTACCTTTTCGGCGGCACCGACGGCCAGCGGTATCTGAATGCGGTGTACGTCTATGACCTTCAGACCGACCGATGGGAGGAGCATACTCCGATGCCTATGGCTCAGGCGCTGGCGGCGGCCGCCCCGTTGGGGGATGACATTTACGTGGTCGGCGGGTATCGCGCGGGCCAGGAACAGACGACCTGTGCCGTATACCATCCGGCGCAGAACGCGTGGTCGGCCTGCCCCCCCCTGACCCTGGCGCGAGGCGGGCTGGGACTGGTCCCCTTCGGCGGACAACTCTACGCCGTGGGCGGTGGGGGCTGGGGAGGATACCTGGGCTTCAACGAACGATACGACCCGGCCCAGGCCCTCTGGATGCCAGTGGAGACCCCGCTCCTGGGCGGATGGCAGGGAGCGGGCGTGGCCCTGGTGGATCTGACCATCTACGCCGTCGGTGGCTACAGCGATGATTATCTCAGCTTGACCCTGGCTTTTGAGCCGCTCCCGTTCCGCATCTTCATCCCGGCCACGGAGCGGTAGGGCAGATTGCGGATTCCTTCCTTCCCGCTTTGCATCCTTGTATCCTTACCCCAGGAGGTGCCTATGCTTCGCGAAGTCGCCATCGTGGGGGCCGGATGGAGCGGATTCCGTTCCATCTCCCCCGACCTCTCCTACAAGGAGATGATGTACGAAGCCGCCGTGCGGGCCTACGAGGACGCCGGCATTGACCCCCGCCGGGACGTGGATAGTTTCGTCACCGTGGCAGAGGACTTCATAGAGGGGACCAGCATCTTTGACGAGTACACCCCCGACCAGTTGGGCGGCGCGCTGCGGCCCAACCACACCATCACCGGTGATGGCATCCACGGCCTGGCGGCAGCGGTGATGCAGATTCTCACCGGCCAGTTTGACGTCGTGGTCGTGGAGGCCCACAGCAAAGTCTCCAACGTCCTCACCCTCCCCCACATCCTGGCCTACGCTATGGACCCCGTTTACAACCGCCCGCTGGCGTTTCACCCCTACGCCATTGCCGGGATGGAGATGCGGCGATACCTGGCGGAGACGGCGACCCCGCTGGAAGCATGTGCCCGCGTGGTGGTGAAAAACCGGTCTAACGCCCTCTTTAATCCTCTGGCCGCCTACGGCGCCAATCTGAGCGTGGAGGCGGTGCTGGGGTCGGATATGGTGGCCGAACCGCTCACCCGCCTCCAGTGCGCCGACCACGCCGACGGGGCGATTGTCCTGGTGGTGGCCGACGGCGTCACCGCCCGCGCCCTCAGCGACCGGCCGGTCTGGATTCGGGGCATCGGCTGGGCCAACGACACCCATACCCTGGAGAGCCGCCCCTGGGGAGAGGCGTCGTACGCGTACCTGGCTGCCCAGATGGCCTACCGCACCGCCGGGATCAAGAGCCCTCGCGCTGAGATAGACTTCGTCGAAATAGACGATACCTTTGCCTATAAGGAACTGCAGCATCTGGAAGCGCTGGGGTTCTGTCGGCCCGGCGAAGCCGGCCTGTGGACCCTGGAGGGCGGGACTGAAATCAACGGTGAGTTCCCCGTCAACCCCTCCGGCGGAAGCCTGGGAATGGGGCACCTGATGGACGGCTCCGGTCTGGCGCGGGTGCTGGAGGTGATATTCCAGTTGCGCGGCGAGGCCGGACGGCACCAGGTAGAGGACGCCGAAGTGGGCATGGCCTTCGCCTGGCGAGGCGTCCCCACCACCAGCGGCGCGGCCGTCATATTGAGCAACTGAGGGAAGGAGGTCAGCAATGGCCCGAAACCGAGTCGCCATTGTCGGCGCGGGGATGACCAAATTCGTCCGCCGCGCTCAGGAAACGACCAAAGAACTGGCCTGGGAAGCCGCCAGCAAGGCACTGGAATCCTGCGAGATGACCCTGGACGATATTGACGCTGTCGTCATCGGCTCCGCGCCAGAGGCCTTTGACGGCGTCCATATGAAAAGCGAATACCTCTCCGACGGATGCGGCGGCTGGGGCAAGCCGGTCATCCGCGGCTTCGTGGGAGGTGGTACCGGCGTCTTTTCTGCCATCCAGGGCTGGTACCACGTGGCCAGCGGCCTCTTTGACACCGTCCTGGTCGTCTGCGAGGAGAAGATGTCCGCATGCCAGCCCCACCCCCAGGGAGCGTTTATCACCATCTTTGACAACATCACCGAGCGCGCCCTGGGGCCGAATCTCCTGTGGATTTTCGCGCTGGAGATGAACGCCTATATGACCCGCTACGGCCTCTCCAAGCGGGACATCGCGCTGGTCTCGGTGAAAAATAAGCGCAACGCCGCCGACCACCCGGCCGCGC
>DAOTWK010000324.1:0-5628 GCA_034435815.1 Anaerolineae bacterium
CCCATCGCGGTCCTGGCCTTCGCCCTCATCCCGCTGGCCCCTCAGATGATCCCGCCCCAACTGAACGGGCAGGTGGACAAACTGGGCGGCCTCTTCGCCTTCTTCGTCGTTTCCATCGGCGTAATGCTCCTGGCGATGGCCGTCTTTCGGACGCCCGTCATTGCGCTGATGCCGGACCTGGTTCCCTCCCCTCTGCGCTCCAAAGCCAACGGCGTTATCAACCTGATGGGGGGTCTCGGCGGGATTCTGGCCTTCCTCATCGGCGGCCTGCTCTACAAAATCTACCGCCCCCTCCCCTTCTGGTTCGGCGGGCTGCTCACCCTCATCGCCGTCGCCATTCTCTTCTGGAAGGTCAAGGAGCCGAAGGAACTGGTAGAGGCGGCCCGTCATGAGGAGGGACTGGGCATCTTCCGGGGACTGCGGAACATCCCCCGGGAGAACGTCCGCAGCCTGACCTTTCTCATTCTGGCCATCTTCTGCTGGTTTGTGGGCTACAACGCGGTGGAGACCTTTTTCAGTTCGTATGGCGTGGCGGTCCTGGGCGTCAGCGAGTCCACCGCCGGGATGATTCTCAGCGTCGCCTACATCACCTTTATCCTGTTCTCCATCCCCAGCGGCATCATCGCCAGCCGCATTGGGCGGAAGCGCACCATCCTTATCGGGCTGGTTGTCTTCACCATCGTGCTGGTGGTCGCGTTCTTCACGCCCATTGTCCCAGTGATTATCGGATTGCTGGCGGTCGGCGGCCTGGCCTGGTCGCTGGTCAACATCAACAGCCTGCCGATGGTAGTGGATACGTCCACTTCCGAGGAGGTCCTGGGGACCTACACAGGTCTCTACTATGTGGCGGGGACGCTGGCAGCGGTGGTGGGGCCCATCCTGAACGGGTGGGTGATTGATATGACGGGGCGCAACTACAACATGATTTTCCTGGTCACTCCGGCGTTCTTTGTGCTGGCGATTCTCTGTATGCTGGGTGTGACGAAGGGCGAGGCCAAGACGGCCGCCTGACCGGCACCTGCGCCAGCACCATCCCGACCAGCATCAGTCCGCCGCCGACCCACTGGGGCGGAGCCAGCCGTTCTCCCAGGAACAGCCCGCCGAACAGGGCGGCGAAGACGGATTCCAGGCTCAGGATGACGGCCGCGACGGTGGGGGGCGCGTCCCGCTGGCCCAGCATCTGGAGGGTGTAGCCCACAACGACGGAGAAGACAGCGGTATAGGGAACCGTCCACCAGACGGGCTGAAGTGACTCCCAGGAGAGAGGTTCCAGCGTCAAGCCGACGGCCAGACTCAGGAGCCCGCAGGCCAGATATTGCATAGCGGCCAGCCGGAGGGGCTCCACCCGCCCGACCCACTGGCCGATGAGAATGACGTGCAACGCGTAGAGGGCCGCCGACACCAGCACCAGGCTATCGCCCGGAGCCAGGGAGAGGCGGCCCTCGGCGCTGAGAAGAAAGAGGCCCGCCGATGCCAGCAAGGAGGCTAACCACGCGTTCCAGCCCGACCGCTGGCGCCAGAAGAGAGTCAGGAGCAGCGGGACCAGGACGACGTAGAGGCCAGTGATGAAGCCGGCCTTTCCGGCGGTGGTGAAGGCCAGCCCGGCCTGCTGGAAGGCCGCGCCAGCAAAGAGGACCAGTCCCGCCAGCGCGCCGCCGCCGACCTCCTGCCGGGAGAGGCCGCGCAGTCGGCGCCCGGCCATCGCCAGGACAAACAGTCCACCCAGCAGGAAGCGGAGACTGTTGAAGAAAAAGGTTCCGACATAGGCGGCGGCAATCTTGCAGGGGATGAAGGTGCTCCCCCAGGCCAGCGCCGCTCCCAGCAGCATTAGGTTGGCGGCCCACTCTCTTCGGGTCACTTGGCGTAATCCACGGCGCGGGTTTCCCGGATGACCGTCACCTTGATCTGACCGGGGTACTCCATGCTCTCCTCAATCTTGCGGGCGATGTCGCGGGAGAGTTGGATGGCACCCAGGTCGTCTACCTCCTCGGGTTTGACGATGATGCGGATTTCCCGCCCAGCCTGGATGGCGAAGGATTCGGCAACGCCGGAGAAGGAGGAGGCCAGTTCCTCCAGCGCGCGGATGCGCTTGATATATTGCTCCAAACTCTCCCGCCGGGCGCCAGGACGGGCGCCGGAAATGGCATCGGCGACCTCCACAATGATAGATTCCAGGCTCTGCTGGTCGGCCTCGTGGTGGTGGGATTCAATGCAGTGGACCACCTCCTCCGGCACCCCATACCGGCGACAGATTTCGGCACCGATAAGAGCGTGGGTGCCCTCCACCTCAAAGTCCACTGCCTTGCCAATATCGTGGAGCAGACCGCCCAGACGGGCCACCTCCACGTTGGCTCCCAGTTCGGCCGCCAGCATTGCCGCCAGTTTCGCCGTCTCAATGGCGTGGGCGTGCTGGTTCTGCCCGTAACTGGTGCGGAAGCGGAGTTTCCCCAGCAGTTTGACCAGTTCGGGGTGGAGGCTGGCGACGCCGCTCTCGTAGACCGCCCGCTCGCCCTCCTCGCGGATTTGCTGGTCCACCTCCTTCTGGGCGTCAGCCACGACCTTCTCAATGCGGCCCGGATGGATGCGGCCGTCGGTGATGAGCCGTTCCATAGCCCGGCGGGCCACCTCCCGCCGCACGGGGTCAAAGCAGGAGATGGTGATAGTCTCCGGCGTATCGTCCACCACGACGTCCACCCCGGTGACCTGTTCAAAGGTGCGGATGTTGCGCCCGCCGCGTCCGATAATGCGGCCCTTCATCTCATCGGAGGGGAGGTCCACCGAGGAGACGGTCAGTTCGGCCACCTGCTCGCTGGCCATCCGCTGGATGACGGTGGTGAGGATTTTGCGCGCCCGACGTTCGCCCTCCTCACGGGCCTCCTGCTCAATCTCCCGGATAACCCGCGCCATCTCCTGACGGGTCGTCTCGGCGACAATCCGCAGAAGTTCCTCTCGGGCTTCCTCCTGGCTCATCCGGGCGATCTCCTCCAACGCCTTCGTCCGTTCCTCCCGGAGCCGTTCCAGTTCGTTCCGCTGCCGGTCCAGCGCGCTCTGCCGCTTGTTCAGCATCTGTTCGCGCTTATCCAGCGCTTCCTGTCGCTGATCTAGTTTCTCCCGCCGTTGCTGAATTCGCTCCTCTTCCCGGCGCAGGTTGTTTCTCCAGCGCTCTATCTCCGCCTGCGCCTCGCTGCGGATTTGCATGGCCTGGTCCTGAGCCGCCAGCACAGTCCGCTGGGCCTCGCTATTGGCCTCCTCCAGGAGTCGTTGGGCTTCCTCCTGAGCCCGATGGATGATGCTCCCTTTGCGGGAAGTGGCAAACCCGTATCCAATCCCGATGCCGAAACCAACAGCAACCAGCAAACCGATTATCCAGAGTACAGTTTCCATAGTCCATTTCCTCAATACAGAATGCAAGAAGCAAGAACAAGGCTGTTATTCTATTCGGCGAACTTTTCGGAGCCAGCGTCGGCCAGGACCTGCTGGACGACGGTCTGGACGATGCTGTAGGGAAAGCCCCGCCGGAGCAGGTACTCGGTCAACCGACGGCGGAAGATGTCGGGAGGAAGGCCCTGGAATTTGCGGCGGGCCGTTTCCGCTGCCCGCGTGGCAGCGTCTTCCTCGTCATACTCCGCCAGCGCCTCCTCTATAGCCGACTCGTCCACTCCCTTCTGGTACAGTTCCTGCCGGAGGGCCATCGCGCCGCGGGGGTTGTGCTGGAGGCGGCTCTGGACCCAGTAGCGGGCAAACTCCCGGTCGTCCACCAACCCGCTGCGGCGCAACCGCTCCAGGACCTCTCCGGCCGTCTCTGCATCGTACCGTTCGGCCAGCCGCCCCCGGATTTCTGCCTCGCTGCGGGGGCGGTAGGAAAGGAGGTCCAGCGCCCGGTCGGCGGCCCGTTCGACGGTATCCCGCTGCCGGAGATGGGCGATGTCCTCGTCCGAGAGGACCTGGCCAACCCGTAAGCGGGCCGCCTCTACCGCCGCCAGCCCGAAGGCAAAGCGGCCGTCCAGATAGACGTTGACCCGGTTCCGGTTGCGCTTCTGAACCCTGAGCGCTGTAATCTGTCCGCCCATTGGTCCCCTATAACACCGCGCGCCGTGGCGTGGAAGTGCCACGGCGCGCGGCGTATGCCCATAATGGATCCGACCCGAACGGTTCTTCCCGAAGATCGGGCATGGCGCAGGTACAGCCAAAGAACGCCCGTCTTCAACCCGGGGCTCAACGGCAGTGAACCTTTGGGTCTCGGTGCGGGACGCTGATCCTACGCCGTAGAAAGAAAATACTCTGCGTCCATACCGCCACTCACAGGAGTGCCGATGCGGCCCGGAAAATCACCTGTCGGATCGGATGACAGGACAGTACGCCTTGCCGTGGCCCAGCCAACTCTACGCCGGTTCTACATCTTCGGTGATAAGGGGCGGAGGGGCTTCCATTGCCCGTTCCCGAATCTGCCGCTCCAGTTCGGCAGTGACCTCCGGGTGGTCCCGCAGGTACTGTTTGACGTTCTCCCGCCCCTGAGCAATATTCTGTCCCTGGTAACTGTAGAACGAGCCGCGCTTCTCTATCAAGCCGTATTGGACCGCCAAATCTAGGATGTCCCCCTCCCGACTGATGCCCTTGCCGTAAATTATGTCAAACTCTGCAACCCGGAAGGGAGGCGCGACTTTGTTCTTAGTCACACGCACACGGGTGCGGCTACCGATGACCTCCCCTTTCTCCTTGATACCGGTTACCCGCCGGATGTCCAACCGTACGCTGGCGTAGAACTTCAGGGCCCGACCGCCGGTGGTCGTCTCCGAACTGCCAAAGACGACGCCAATTTTCTCCCGCAACTGGTTGGTGAAAATCATCGCCGTGTTGGACTGTTTGATGGCACCGGAGAGTTTCCGCAGGGCCTGGCTCATCAGCCGGGCCTGGAGGCCGGGGTGGGAGTCCCCCATTTCGCCCTCAATCTCGGCGCGGGGGACCAGCGCGGCGACCGAGTCTATCACGATGACATCCACTGCCCCACTGCGGACGAGGGTCTCGGCGATTTCCAGCGCCTGCTCGCCCGTATCCGGCTGGGCAATGTAGAGGTTGTCCACATCCACACCGCACGCTTCCGCGTATTCGGGGTCCAGGGCATGCTCCATGTCAATGTACGCCGCCACGCCGCCGCGCTTCTGGGCCTCGGCGACGATGTGGAGGGCCAGGGTGGTCTTGCCAGCACCATCTGGGCCGTAGATTTCGGTGACCCGGCCGCGCGGGATGCCACCCACGCCCAGAGCGATGTCCAGGGAGAGCGCTCCAGTGGGGATGACGTCCACTGCCAGTTGGGTAGCCTCGCCCAGACGCATGACCGTCCCTTCGCCGAACCGCTTGGTCAGGGTCGCCAGAGCCGCTTCCAGTGCTTTTTGTCGCCCTTCTTCTTTCATCAGACCACCGCCTCCGGTTGGGAGTTAGCAAACCGATGGTTTTATTAAGTGTACTACGAAAGTGGGGAAAAGGCAAATCTGCGTCGAATCTCATAAGGTCGTACTTGTTGGATGTCTCAGAAATTCGTGCTAGCAAAGCCCTTCCCCCCCTTCCCCCCTCTCCCGCTCGCCTTTGGGCGGCGGGAGAGGGGGGAAATTGTGAGGCGGCGGCCGAAGG
>DAOTWK010000325.1:0-2456 GCA_034435815.1 Anaerolineae bacterium
CAGCGGGACCTGGAACTGGCCGTCCGGGGCCTCAAGGACGAAATGGCCTCGGCGGAGCGGACCCTCTATAACGGCAGCGTCCGCAATCCCAAAGCGCTGGACGACCTGCAGAAAAAAGTCCTCTCCCTGAAAAAGTTACAAGAGAGGCGAGAGGAAGAACTCCTGGAGGCGATGATTGCCCGCGAGGAGGCGGAGGAAGCACAAAAGCAGGCCCAGGCACATCTGGCGGAGGTGGAATCCGCCTGGCGGAGCGACCAGGCTGCACTGGAGGCCGAAAAGAGGCAGATGGAGGGACGGCTGGCGGAAATCGGCCGCGCCCGCGCCGCTTTGCTTCCCGCCATCCCCCGGGAGGACCTGGAACTCTACCGCAACCTGCGCCGGACCAAAGGCGGGCTGGCTCTCGCCGTGATGCGCTTCGGGGCATGCACCGCCTGCGGCATGGAGGTTCCCTCGGGCCGGCTGGAACGGGCGCGGGAGATGGATCTCTTCTTCTGCGGCAACTGCGAGCGCATCCTCATCCCGGAGGATCTCATCCCATAGCACAGGCTGAAGCCCGTGCCACCTGCGCCATGCGATTTGCGACATGGGTACCAAAACCAGCGCCTTCGGCTCTCCTGGACGGATCGCCCACGACTCCACCCCATTCTACGCCAGCAGGCTCTACGAAGGGCTCCCGCAGGAGAAACCGGTTCAATATGAGGAAAACCCGATTCCGCCGGAGTTTCTGGACCGCATCTTCTGCAAGTCCAGCGAGCGGATGGAGGAATTGCCGGATTGCAGCATCCACCTGATGGTGACCTCCCCACCCTACAATGTGGGCAAAGAGTACGACGAAAACCTGACGCTGGCAGAATACCGGGCCTTCCTGAAGCGGGTCTGGAGCGAAGTTCAGCGAGTGCTGGTCCCCGGCGGGAGGGCCTGCATCAACATCGCCAACCTGGGCCGCAGGCCATACATCCCGCTCCACGCGTTTATCATTGAGGACATGCTGGACCTGGGTTTCCTGATGCGCGGTGAGATTATCTGGGACAAAGCCGCCAGCAGCAGCCCGTCCACGGCCTGGGGGACATGGTGCTCTCCCAGAAACCCGACCCTGAGGGATACCCACGAGTACATCCTGGTCTTCTCTAAAGGGACGTTTACCCGGGACTCCCTTCCTGGCCGGAAAAGCACCATTTCCAGAGAGGAGTTTCTGGAATTCACCAAAAGCGTCTGGACTTTCCCGGCCGAGCCTGCGACGAAAGTAGGGCATCCGGCCCCGTTTCCGGTGGAGTTGCCATATCGGCTTATCCAACTCTACACCTTTGACGGGGAGGTGGTTCTGGACCCGTTTATGGGAAGTGGACAGACGGCGATTGCAGCGATACGGACAAGACGTCACTTTGTCGGATACGATATTAGCGAGGAATACGTCCAACTGGCCGAAAGAAGAATTGGAGCAACCATGGCTGCAGGGGCCGCGCCGCTGCAGCAGAGACTGCCCATACCACAAACCATCATCTGATTCAGGAGGACAACCATGAAACTGGACCCTCAAGCCCGTTATGCCAGGACTCACGAGTGGGCTCGCTGGGACGGAGAAGAAATCGTCTGTGGCATCTCCGACCACGCCCAGGAATCCCTCTCCGACATTGTCTACGTGGAACTGCCGGAGGTAGGGGACACCTTCGCCCGGGGCGACACCTTTGGCTCGGTGGAGTCGGTGAAGGCCGCCTCCGACCTCTATATGCCGATGGGCGGCGAAGTCACTGCTATCAACGAGGACCTTCAGAGTAAGCCGGAACTGGTCAACCAGGACCCCTACGGCGCAGGCTGGATGATCCGGTTCCGTCCCTCCGACCCGGCCGAGTTTGACGACCTGATGGATGCCCAGGCCTACGAGGCGTTCGTGGCCGAAGAGGAAGGATGATGGCTGGCGAAACTGCCGAAAGTCTGAAAGCTGAAGGCCTGCGGCTGTTCCAGGAAGGGCTATACGAAGAGGCGCTCCGCTGTTTCGGTCAGGCCCAGGAGCGATTTGCGGCGGAAGGGAATGACGCAGAAGCGGCGGAAATGCTCAACAACCAGGGCGTGGTCTACCGGCTGCTCCACCGATGGGAGGAGGCCCGGGCCGCGCTGGAAGAGGCCCGTGCGGTCTTCGCCCGCATCGGGGACCGGCACCGGGAGGCTCAGGCGCTGGGCAACCTGGGCGGCCTGCTGGCCAGTCGGGGGGATGCTCTGCGGGCTCAGGAGTACCTCCGACAGGCCGCCGACCTCTTCGCCGAACTGGGGGATAACCAGCGGCGGGCGGAGACTCTGCTGGCTCTGGGCACCCAGATGTGGAAAGCAGGCGATCGCTGGGGGGGCATCGCTGTCTATCAGGCCGGTCTGGAGATGATGGAGCACCCCACACCGCAGCAGAAAACCCTGCGTGGCCTCATCCAACTGGCCAGCCGCCTCTTCCGGCTGCGGCTACCTAC
>DAOTWK010000326.1:0-4333 GCA_034435815.1 Anaerolineae bacterium
CGGCTTCGCCGCCCGCCCCGGCCCCCGTTTTTCCCTACGGCAGCACGGATTTCACTGGCATCCTCTCCACGCCGAAGATTCTGTAGTACAGGTCCGCCCCGTAACTGGTCTCTATCGGCCTGTCTTCCCTGACCTTAAAGGTCCGCGTGCCGTCCGGCAAGCGCTCCGCCCGAAGGAAACAGCAGCGTTCCCCCTCGCTCTCGTAACCGCGCCGGGCGTACTCGTACAGATGGGTGACGTAAAATATCCGGATGTCGTGTTCCAGCAACGAACGGGTGATTTGCCAGGCGATTTCCGACCCCTCCCGCTCGTTGGTGGCCGCAAAGGACTCGTTGCACAGGAGCATGGCGTGCGGGCCGAGATGGTCAACGATGCGGCTCATGCGCCTGAGTTCCTCTTCAAACTTGCCGCTCTCCATCGTCTTATCTTCTTCCCGCTTGAAGTGCGTGAACAGGCCCGTGCACACGCTGGATGAGAACCGCTCAGCCGGGACAAACATGCCGCTCTGCATCATCAACTGGGCCAGCCCCACGCTGCGCAGAAAAGTGGTCTTACCGCCCTGGTTGGGACCGGTGATGAGGACCAGCAGTTTTCCACTGGCGGAAATGTCGTTTCCTACGACGCGCCGGTCCACCGTCAGGGCCAGAGCGACGTCGTACAACCCCGTTGCCGAAAACTGGGCCGCATCGGCCGGCGCTGGCTGCGGAAAGGCCACCGGCTCCCCCAACTGCGTCAGCCGCTCGTAGAGGTTCAGACACCCCATGTAGAATGCCAGTTCCCAGCGCAACACGTTGAAGAAACTCTCCACGTGTTCGGCGGCCCGGGCCACCGCGGTGGCCGTCCGGGCGAGTCCCCGATCGCGCAACTCGCCCAGAGCGCGGGCTCCGGCGTCATCGCGAGGATGCAACCGATAGGAGTACGAGGGGGAATGGCGGGAAAAGAGGCGGTGAAACCAGTTCCGGTCGGCGTCGTGGGGCTTGCAGAGCACATAATCCGTCCCCTCGTTCCCCTGTCCCAGACGCGCCCGCAACAGAACGCCGGAGGGGAACCGAAGCCGCTGCACGTGCTGCGCGGCCTGTTGCAGGTACTCGTCGTCCAGTTCTTCCTGGATCATCGTGAGAAACCGGCGGAAACCCTCCGAGGCGAAGTCTCCCGCATGGGCGTCGGCAATCTGACGCAACCGGTACAGCAGGTCCAGAGAGGCTTCCAGCAACTGTCGGGCGCCGCTGAGAATGGAAGTGGGACTGGAATGGCGGGGGGAAATCCACAGCCACTGCTTGCGCTTGCGCTCCAGAAACTCCAGGGGAATCTGGTATATCTCCCGGACGACCTCGGGGTGCCGGATACAGTCTTCCAGAATCGCCTGACGGTAAAGAATGGTAGCGATGTCCTGCTCCCCGGAGAGGACGACCTGCTGTGCTACCTGGAGCAGGAACTCGTCGCCCCGGGCCATCGCATGGAACAAAATCTCCAGCCCTAGGTCCTGTATCAGGTCCTGACTCTGGGGCGGCAGAGGCCGGGACGGTTCAAAGTCACGGTCGGGGTAAAGCAAAAACACCTTCATCGGGACAGCCGCTCCTTCAGTTGTTCGGAGGTCAGGCCGTGTTTCCGGGCCAGTGAGAAGGCGTAGGCCAGCCCGTCGGCGGGCTGGCGCACAACCCGGAACGTGCGCACCGCGGGATCCTGGGGGTCAACCTGAGCGACCATGCTCACCGTTTTTTCGTTCAACGAGGCCAGTTCATCCAGAAACGTGACCCATACCGCCAGTGCGTCCAGGTCGGTCAGGCGCGCCAGAATCTCCTGGCTCAGAAAGAGGGCGTCCTGAACCATCGTGGAAGCAAAAACTTCATTCAGGATAAAAATGCTGCGGGGAGTCGCGCGGGCGAGCATCGCCCGCAGGCAGACCAGGTCGTCCTCCAGTTTGCCGCGCAGCGTGCGGACATCCTCCGCGCGCTCAAAGTGGGTAAAGATATGGTCAAACAGGGCGAGGCGGGCCGACCGACCCGGAACGGGACATCCGAGGCTGGCCAGATAGTGAACCTGTCCAAACATCCGGGCGAAGGTCGTCTTGCCTCCCTGGTTGGGCCCGGTGACGACCAGGATGCGCTCCGGTTCACGAAGGAAAAAGTCGTTGAGCACGAGAGGCTGCTGGCTTTGGCGCCGACTGTGGGCCAGGGCCAGGTCAAACCCGTCGTACAGGTAGATCTCTTCGCCTGTCGCGCTGACTTCGGGGTAACAGAACGGCAACCCCCGGCGTTTGAGATCAGCGATGAAATCCAGGTAGGCGACGTAGAACTGCACCTCGCGGTCAAAGGCCTTAATGGTCGGATCAACGAAGGGAACGCGCTGCGCACAGAACCGATCCAGAGCCGCGAAGGGTTCCGGAAACAGCCTGGCGACGAACTCAAGAATCTGCGCTTCTATATGATTCATCCCCAGGCTTTCCGGGACGTGCATCGCATAACTCGTCTGGTCGGTTTGCTTGAATTTCTCAAAGGTCTTTTTCACCTCCTCGCTGTAATCCGTCTCCCCTTCGTACTTCCGGACGCTGAACTTACCGATCCCAATGATCACGACGTACCGGATTTCGGCCAGGGCCTGTTTGACCCGGTGGGCTTCGTCCATCAGAGTCTGGAACGTCGGCGACGAGACATAGCCCGTCAGGTAATCCCGGAACGCCAGCAGGCCCCGTGACCTCAGCGGAGCATCGGCCATGTATTGGGCGAAGGCCGTCACGGCCTGGCAATAGACCAGGGCCGCCTCCAGAATCCACCCCTCCCGATGATGGACAAAGTCCAGTTTGTCGGCCATATCCAGGTAACGACGGACGGTCGCCATCTTTTCCGCGAAAACCCTGACCTGCCCGATGACTGCTTCTTCTTCCAGGTCCCGCATCACCTCCTGCCTGTAGCGAACGCTTTCCGGATCCCGTAAGGGGGTATAGAAGAAAGGGGTGAGGTTGTATTCCTGCCTGGACCGGGTAATGGCGCGGACAATCTGGTCCAGGTTGAGGTCGCCGAAACACCCGGGCTGTTCGGCGGCCTCTGGTCGGAAACCGTTTTTGTCAAAAAGAACGCTGACGTTTGCAGGGTTGCTCATAGGTTTTCCCTACTCTCTATTACCCTACTGGTAGATACCTGCCGGGTGGCCGGGGTACCCTTCCCCCACCGGCCGCTATCAGGGAGTTTTGACCCTCTCATCCCCCCTTGCCCCCCTGCTCCCCCGAAACGGGGGAGAAGGGAGGTAGAAGAGGAGGGTGGGGTGAGGGCACGGAACACCCGGTAGTAGTTACCCCTACTGAAAGAAAAAGCCTCTATGGGGAGACGCGCTCTCCATAGAGGCTATCAGCCACAAGGGCGGTTCATGGTGAGCCTCATCACCGGATAGATTGTCAGAATCCATTATACCGCGTTGCCTGAGGATGTCAAATAACCGCCGGGCAATTCTCCTGCCCACTTGACAGATTCGCCGGTTCGGGGTAGAATGTATACCGACCGGTCGGTATCTAATAGGAGGAACAATGACGCGAGGACGGGCCGAGGAGACACGCGAGCGCATCCTAGCAGCGGCGGAGGAGTGCTTCGCCCGCCAGGGGTACGACGCCACCGGCGTGGCCGAAATCTGCGAGCGGGCCGGGGTCAGCAAGGGGGCCTTCTTTCACCACTTTCCCACCAAGCAGGCCGTCTTCCTGGAACTGCTGGAGCGGTGGCTGGCGGGGCTGGGAGAGCGGTTGGCCGCGCTGCGCTTTGGGGCCGCCACCGTCCCCGATGCCCTGATGCAGATGGCCGAGATGGCCCAGCAGGTCTTTGAAATCGCGCGCGGGAAACTCCCCATTTTCCTGGAATTCATGGGGCAGGCGGCCCGGGATCCGCGCGTCTGGCAGGCGACGATCAACCCATACCGCCGCTACCGGGCCTTTTTCGCCGGGATGATAGAGGCCGGCATCGCCGAGGGGAGTCTGCGCCGGGTAGACCCCGACGCGGCGGCCAATGCTCTTCTCTCCCTGGCCATCGGGCTGGTTCTCCAGGCCACAGTAGACCCCGACGGGGCGGATTGGGGCCAGGTCGTGCAGCAAAGCGTGGGGATGCTCCTGGAAGGAATCCGAAACACTGATGAACATTTATCCCATTGAAAGGAGTCCCATGAGAGTGCTGCTGACTGGAGCCTTCGGCAACGTCGGGCAGAGCGCGCTGGAGGAACTGCTCCGCCAGGGTCATCGGGTGCGCTGTTTTGACCTGCGAACAAAGGCCAATGAGCGCGCGGCCCGCCGCTACGGCGACCGCATAGAGGTCGTGTGGGGCGACCTGCGCCGCCCCGAAGAGGTCGCCCGGGC
>DAOTWK010000327.1:0-1604 GCA_034435815.1 Anaerolineae bacterium
CTCTCCATTGTGAAGGCCGACACCCCCGACCCCGTCCAGGCCGGCGCGCTCGTCACCTACACGCTGACAGTCACCAACGACGCCTCGGCCCTCGGCCCCGCGCTGAACACGGTGGTGACCGACGTCCTGCCCGCCTACGTCCGATTCCAGAGTTGCAGCGACAGTTGCACTGAGGCCGCTGGAACGGTGACCTGGAACCTGGGCACCCTGGGCGTGGGCCAGTCCCGCACCCTGACCCTGGTCGGCCGCGTCTATAGTCCGCTCCCCAACGGGACAGTCCTGACCAACCAGGCCCAGGTCAACGCCTCCAACGCGCTGGCCCCCGTCTCCGCCTCCGAGACGACGCAGGTCGCCTCCGCCCCCGCCTTCACCGTTACCAAGACGGTCTATCCGACCGCGGTGGTCGCCGGGTCTACCGTCACCTACACCATCATCATCACCAACACCGGCAACGAGACCGCCGCCAGCGCGGCCGTCACCGATACTCTGCCGACCGGCTTCGCCTTCGGCGGCATGGTCCAGGGCCCGGCGCCGACGCAGATTGGGTCTGACCTCATCTGGACGAATCAGGTGATTACCGGCGTTATCTGGCCTGCCGGCTGGATTGCCCCACCCGGCCCGCTGACGCTCGTCTTCACCGCCACCGCGGGCGGAAGCGGCACGCAGTATAACGCTGTTACCGTCACCCAGGATGCGGTTTCCGCGGCGACCGGCCCCACCGCTCCGGTCTTCGTGGGCGCGCCCGACCTGCGCATCGCCAAGACCGACGCCCCCGACCCTGCCACGCCAGGCCAGCCGCTGGCCTACACCATCGTCTACTCCAATGCCAGCGCCGTTCCGGCGACCGGCGTCGTGATCACCGACATACTCCCAGCCTTCATCGTCGGCGGCTATGCGACCCCGCCGCCCTCCTCCGGCTCCTTCGTTCCCGGCGGAACGCTCACCTGGAACCTGGGCACCCTGGGCGGGAACAGTTCAGGCCAGATCAACCTGATCGTCACGCTGACGGTGCCCATCACCGACGGGACGGTGCTCACCAACACCGCGGGCATCTTTTGCAGCGAGGGCGTCTCGGCGCAGACCTTCGCCACGACGACGGTCCGCAGCGCCCCTGCCTTCCAGGTGACCAAGACCGCTTCCCACACCCCCGTCCGTCCGGGCGACCGGGTGACCTACACCGTGGCGGTCACCAACACGGGCACGGAAAACGCCACCGGCGTGGTCATCACCGACGTGCTGCCGGCCCACACCGCCTTCGCCGACGCGACGCCCCCCTACAGCGGCCCTGCGGGCGGCATCCTCACCTGGACCGTCGGGACGCTGAACGTGAACGTTGGCGCCGTCTACACCCTGGCCGTAACCGTGAACTCTCCGCTGACCAACGGCCTGCAACTGGTCAACCGGGCCTACGTCTCCTCGGACCAGGGCGTGACGGGCACCGCGGCGGCGACGGTCACCGTCCAGAGTGCGCCCGTCCTCTCCCTGACGAAGGCCGACAGCCCCGACCCCGTCCCCTCCCTGGGCACGCTGGTCTACACCCTGGTCTTCTCCAACACCGGCGACGCGGTCGCCACGGACGTCTGGCTGACGGACACCCTACCGAC
>DAOTWK010000328.1:0-8765 GCA_034435815.1 Anaerolineae bacterium
GCCATCGGGAGCATGCTGGCATACCCCCGGATAAACGTCAACGGGGCGCGCAGGTCGTGGGAGACCGTGGCAACAAACTCGGACTTCATCTCATCCAGTTCTTTGAAGTGCGTAATATCCCGCATCACCACGACCCGTCCCATGTTCTCCCCTGCAGCGCTAAGGATAGTGGACGCACTGGCATAGTAAACCCGCCCACCAGGCAACGGGATTTCCTCCACCAACGGGCCGCTTCGGCTCAATGGTTCGGTTAGAATGCGCATCAAGGCAGGCTCCAGAGGAGTCGCGCCGACTTTCTCGCCGATCAGTTCATTTGCGGGGATGCCCAGAACCCGCTCCGCAGCGGGATTAACCAGCAGGAGATAATCGTCCCGATCGGTGACCAGGATGGCATCGCTGGTACTGGAAAGAATGGCGGCCAGGCGCCGCCGCTCACTTTCCGCCAGTTGAAACAACCGGGCATTCTCAATCAGGACCGCCGTCTCACCGGCCAGCGTGGAAAGGAGGTCCAGTTCAGAAGGTTCGGGCCGACGCGGTTGGTCAAATCCGACCCACATCACCGCAACAGGTTGTCCTTTGCTGAGGACGGGCAACGCCACCACTGCCTGAACCTCATCTGGGAGGGGGCCCGCACCCGCCAACAGCCGGGCCCGACGCAAATTATCCAGGACAATGGAGGTGCGAGCATCCCGAGCAGCCAGGGCCAGCACCCGATCCAGGATCCCAATATTCTCCACCGGCTCGCCCCGGCCGATGACGACCTGAGGATCACCTGCTGCGGAAAGGAGAACAATCCGGGAGACGCGTGCCTGAAGAGTCTGAAGAGCACCCTCCAATATGCGAGAAATGCCCTGAGAGAGGTCCAGCGTAGCAGAGACCTCCTGGGCCACCCGGAGAAGCAAAGAGAGGTCACTCAACCGATCTCGCAAACTGACCCGCATCTTCTCAAACGATTCACCCAGCCGGGCAATCTCGTCATCTCCCATCATCTGGATGGATTTCTCCAGGTTGCCCCGGGCAATCTCCTCTGCCGCGCTGGCCAGCAGATTGAGAGGACGAGTTAACTGGCCTGTCGCCAGAGAGATAATCAATCCCATAACTCCGGTAAGAGCGGTCAGGAGAAGGAGAAGTGGTGTGGCAATGTTGAGGGCCAGTTCCATCCGAACCTTGTGGGGAAGCAGGATCACCACAGCCCAGGGATGACCGCTGACCGGCAGATAACAAACCATCTGGCGGGCATTGGTCCGACTATCCCGGGTTTCCCGAACCCATCCCCCCCCTACTATTGCCATCGGCGGACGGCTCTGGTCTACTTCCCACCGGTCCAGCAGCCGCTGGGGGTCCTGATGGACAACAATCCGGCCCTCGTCATCCACGACAAAGCCCTCCCCCTGCTGCATCGTCCATTGCAATCCGGTCAGGACTCGTTCCAGGAGAGGATTCACCTCCATCTCCACTCGGCCGACAAGAACTCCCTCTCGCTCACCTCCGGTCACAGGCTCCAGTGAACTCAAAAAGGAGAGAATGATCAAACCATTCGGCCCCCGATGGACAGATGTCGTCTGCACCCCACCGGTGACCTGAATCAGGAAAAGAAATTCCTGTTCCTCGGGGGTAGGTTCTACCTCTACCGGCGTATAGGGGGGATAGGAACAACGCAGATTCCCATCCGGGTCATAGGCCGTCAGGCGGCTGAAATAGGGGAGCATCTGGATAAACGTCTGCAACTGGGCCTGACATACCTGAACGTCATCACTCCAGATCGGCGGCGCAGCAGAGAACTGGCGAATGAGGCTCTGGCCCGTAGAGATGAACTCGCCGATGCCATCTGCACCGTTGCGAGCATCGCGGATCATAGCATCCACGGCCAGGCGGGTGGCGGTATTCATCGCCGACGAGACAACTGCATAGACCAGGACAGAGAAAAAGAGGATAAAGAGAGGAATGAACAAAAACAGGAATCGGCGATTCAGCGTACGAGCATACGGCGGAGAACGGCGGGCAACCCGGACCGGACGCAACCTGGGGAACATGAGGTAGAAAGCCTGAAAGAGCAAACCATAGGCCAGAGCCTCTATGAAGGCCAGCGGGATGCTGATAGCCATCAGGGTAAGCACATAATCCAGCACCACCAGACCCTGGCCCGGACGGTACTCACCAGCCAGCCATCCGATCATGACTACGGGCTGAATCAGAAGAGCAACGATCAGAGTAGCACCCAGTGGCTGACGGAGCAGAACGGCAAATCCTCCCCGGAAATCCTGCCTCAGGAGAAAGGCCAGGAGGGCCGCACCCAACGCCAGATTCAGGGGCTCAAAAAGAATATGGGTGGTGGAGCGAAACAGGCCAGCCACCAGGCCCAGGATTGTGGCGGGCCCAACACCCAGCCAGATTGCAGCCAGTATCACGGGCAGTAATCCCAGAAGAGGGAATCCCGGCGTGACCGGTTCAGCGGGCAAGAAAGGAGGAGGAAGCAGATCAGGGGCTGGTAGACGAAGAATCAGTAATCTGTTCAGCAGAGGGGCAATAAGGAGAAGGAAAACAAACAGAAGCAACCGCTTCCCCTTCAGTGCTTTAAAATCCTGCCCTGAGCGAGCCAGAACAAAGAGGAGCAGTGCAATATATAGTCCCAGCAGCAGAACAGCCCCCCAGTGAGCCGGCCACTCAAAATATGGCAGAGACAAACTCCCCCACAGAAGGATGTTCATAGATTGACCTGGGTAATGGGATGGTATAAGAACAACCCGGTAGAATTATATCCCAAAATTTCCCGATAGCAAACTCCCCTGGAGAGCCTTACCCCCAGGTCAGGAAAGGGGATGGAATGAGGGAATGGGACAGCGGCCTCCAGCCGCCGCCCTATCCCCTTATTTCATCCTCTACTCCCCGCTTCCTCTCTCATGGCTATTTCCCGCAGCCGAAACTTCTGCGGTTTCCCCGTAGAGGCGCGGGGGAAATCCTCCACCACCCGCACAACTTGAGGAATCTGATACGGCTCCAGCACTCCCTTGCAGAACTCCCGCACTTCTTGAGGGGTCAGGGTGTGCCCTTCTGCAGGGATAACAAACGCCCAGATCTCTTCGTCGCCGAACCGTCCGGGCACTCCCACTACCGCCACTTCCCGGATCGCGGGATGGGCAACCAGATGCCGCTCTATCTCCTCGGGGTAAATATTACGGCCACCCCGGATAATCATGTCCTTCTTCCGGCCCACAATGCGCAAGTATCCCCGCTCATCCATTACCGCCATATCGCCGGTGTGATACCAGCCCTCCGGGTCCAGTACCTGTTCGGTCATGTCAGACGCGCCCCAGTAGCCCAGCATCACGTTCTCCCCCCGCACCCAGAGTTCTCCCACCTGACCCGGTGGCAGCGGACGGCCCTCCTCATCGGCGATGCGCACCTCCATCCCCGGCATCGGGCGGCCCACCGTCTCCGCCTGGAGGTCTGGGGAGTCGCCGAGGTCGGTGGCCGCAATACCCCCGCCAATTTCGGTGGCCCCGAACCCGATGTGCAGCGCGCAGCCAAAGCGGCGCTGAATCTCCCGCGCCAGGTCCGGTGGACAGGGCGCGGCGCCCGTCCCACAAATCAGCAGGGAAGAAAGGTCGTAACGGTCAAAATTCTCCACCCGCAGCATCACCGCCAGCGCCGTCGGAACCGCGACCAGGACCGTCACCCGCTCCCGCTGGATCAGTTCCAGGGCCTCCACCGGATGGAAGAAGGGCTGAACGACAAGGGTATCCCCCATCAACAGCGCCTGAAGGAAGACCTCTATGCCCGTCGTGTTATGGTAGCCGGTGGTGGAGAGGAAAATCTGAGGGCGACCCGCTGCCCGCAGAAGACGCCGTCGGTAGCGGGCCAGCGCCCGCCCCATTTTGGGCAGTTGTGCCAGCGAGGGGCGTTTGATCCACAGTTCCCGCAACTTCATACTGGCGACGACCGGCGCGATGAGGCTGCGATGGGTGTGCATAGCCCCTTTCGGCACACCGGTAGTCCCGGACGTGTAGAGAATGGCCAGTAAATCCCCCGGCGCGACCTCCGGCGGCGGAGAGGATGGCAGGTCCGGCATCCGCTCAGGAAGGAACTCTTCAGACAGATGGACCTCTATCCCGTCCGGCAGGCCGGACGAAACCGCCTCCGGGAGAGGTTCGGCCACCACCATCCAAGCGGGCACAATCTGACCCGCAATCTGAAACACCCGCTGGGGACGGACGGTCGGGTCTATGGGAACAACAACGGCCCCCTGCCGCGCGATGGCAAAAAAGAGGGTGATGTAATCCACCCCGGGCGGGAGCATCAGAGCAACCCGGTCCCCCTTTCGGATACCCATGTGAGCCAGGAAGTCAGCAGTCCGGTCTATCCGCTCCTGCAACTGGCCGTAAGTCAGCCGCAGGTTTCCACAGATCAGAGCCTCCTGGGCAGGACGGTTCTCCGTCACCCGTCGCAGGGCCTGGTACAGAGTCATCTGGAGAGTCAGTGTTGGTAGGGACATAGCAAACTGCGAAACGGGAAAAGTGAAACGGAAAAGTTAGTCAGGAATTGGGCGTCCGTACTGGTAGTAGGCGGCGCAGGCACCTTCGGCGCTGACCATACAGGGGCCAATGGGGTTCTGGGGAGTGCAGGCCCGCGCAAAGAGAGGACACTCCACCGGCCGCAAGACTCCCCGCAGGACATCGCCACAGCGACAACCCGGGGGCTCGCGGGCCGGCGAAACCTCCACAGGGAAGAGCCGAGCGGCGTCGTAGTGGGCGTACTCTTCCCGAATCCGCAGACCGCTGGCTGGCAGAACTCCCAGCCCCCTCCACTCCGCCTCGGCGACCTCAAAGACTCGCCCCATCGCTTCCATCGCTACGGGGTTCCCCCCGGCCCGTACGCTGCGGGGATATGCGTTGGCCACATCCGGTTGCCCTGTCTCCAGCATCTCCACCAGTGCCAGGATGGCCCTCAGAATGTCCAGCGGCTCAAACCCGGCGACGGCGCAGGGAACGCCGTACTCCTGAGGCAGGAATTGCCAGGCCTCGGGGCCGATGACGGTGGTGACATGGCCCGGGCCGATAATCCCGGATAGCCGGACCTCGCCAGCGTCTAAGATCGCCCGCGTGGCGGGGGGCGTCAATTTATGGGTACTGAAGACGGCGAAATTGCGGATGCCTTCCGCTTCTGCGGAGAGAATCGCCGACGCCACCATCGGCGCGGTCGTCTCAAAGCCCACGCCCAGGAAGACTACAGTTCGGGTGGGGTTCTGACGGGCCACTTCCAGCGCGTCCAGCGGCGAATAGACGATGCGGATGTCGGCTCCTTCGGCCCGGGCGCGGGCCAGCGAGCGGCCCTGATCCGCCGGCACCCGCACCATATCCCCGAAGGTGGTCAGGATGACCCCGGGCATTCCCGCCAGCGCGATGGCCCGGCCCAGGTCGGCAGCCGACGTCACACAAACCGGACAGCCCGGACCCGATAGCAATTCCACCGTCGGCGGAAGCAGGTCCGGGATGCCAAAGCGCAGGATGGCATGGGTGTGCCCGCCGCAGAACTCCATCAGCCGCACCGGCCGGGTAGAGCGCGCGGCGATAGCATCTGCAAGCATCCGAGCCGCTTGAGGGTCCCGAAAGTCAGAGAGATTCATTCTTCCCAGAAAAGCGCAGCCGTGCTATTTTTCAGATAGAGCCTCAATAATGGTGCGACAGAAAGCAGGAAGGTCATCGGGCTTCCGAGATGTGATGAGGTTGCCATCCCGTACCACTTCTGCGTCCACCCACTCCGCTCCGGCGTTCACCATATCGTCTTTAATGGCGAAGAAACTGGTCACGCGCCGGCCCCTCAGGACACCCGCCGAGATGGGCACCCAACCGGCATGGCAGATGGCCGCGATGACCTTCCCCTTCTGGAACGCCTCCCGCACAAGGCGGAGCACCGACTCGTACCGGCGCATCAGGTCGGGGGCATAGCCGCCGGGGATGATAATAGCATCAAAATCGTCGGCAGAGACCTGGTCGGCAGAGACATCCACCGTCACCGGATAGCCATACTTGCTGGTATAGGTGCTGGCGCTCCCGGTACCGACCACTTTGACCTCCGCCCCCTCCTCCCGCATCCGCAGAAGCGGGTACCAGAGTTCCAATTCCTGGTAGTTGTTTTCGGCCAGAACAGCGATTCGTTTTCCGACGAGTTTCATCGTCAACCTCCTCCAGATAAACGTTTCGGAACGCCTGCGACCTCGGCGACCAGTCGGGCTAACTCCTGCATAGGTTCTTCCTGGTCATCCTCGGCCAACGGCCATGCTTTCCCGTCTCCCACCAGTTCCACCGACCAGCGGATAACGGCAGCGTCGGGCGCCTCCTCCCAGAGCCGCTGGCGACAACACACCTCCCCCACCCCACTCAGGGAGACGCAAACAGTCTGAATCCGACGGGCCAGGAGATAGACCCGCTCTATCCGACACTCGCGGGTTTCCACGTCCACCGTCAGCCGTTCCAGACGAGGGATAAAGGCCGCAATCAACAGTTCAATGACCAGAGCCACCACGATAAGGCTGAGAGCGATAGGCAACCGGGTCCCACCGCGCCAGGGAGCTATGGCGACTACCAGCGACGAGAACAATACCCCCACAACAATCATAGAAATCAGAGGGGTACTTCGTCGCTCTACTACCAGTCGTCGGGCAGTCCGCTCTATTACGGAGTACGGCCCGACCCGATGCTCCTTCTCCCGGCTCGCCAGCCCCTCGGCCATCTCCAGTTATTCCTCACAGCATCGGCATCGTCCGGAAGGCTCACAATTACAGGCCACCGCCACAGCCTCAATCTCCACCCGGGCACCCATCGGCAACGCCGCCACCTGGACGGTGGACCGGGCAGGTGGGCTCTCAGGGAAAAATTCAGCATAGACGCCGTTCATTCGGGGAAACTCTCCTATATCCTGCAGGAAGACCGTCGTCTTCACCACATGGCGGAGGCAGGAGCCAGCCGCCTCCAGAATGGCCTTGAGGTTCTCCAGCACCTGGCGAGTCTGGGATTCTATATCCGGCCCGGCGAACTCTTTCGTACCCGGAACCAGGCCCAACTGCCCGGCGGTGAAAATCCAATCACCTATGCGCACGGCCTGGGAGTAGGGGCCAACAGCAGCAGGGGCATTGGAAGTCTGGATGATTTGCTTCTCCACCTGACGTCCTCCTGCAAACAGGATGTGCTCATATTACAACAGGTTGCCAGTTTCGGCAAGTCCCCTACATTTGACAAAATAGCCTTTCAGGCATACCATGCCCCAAGAAAGGAGCAAAATGCACACAAAACGGTTTACTATTCTTCACTCCAACGATATGCACGGCGACTTCCTGGCGGAAGTCCAGGGTGAAGAAGGCCATCTCATCGGCGGGCTCTCTCTCCTCTCCGGTTACCTCAACCGGGTGCGCCGGGATGAGAAGAACGTCCTCTACGCCATCTCGGGCGACATGGTTCAGGGCTCCCTGATAGATTCGGAGTTCAAGGGCATCTCGACCATTGAACTGATGAACTACCTGGCGCCCGACGTGGCAACGCTGGGCAACCACGAACTGGATTATGGCCTCCCCCATCTCCTGTTCCTGGAGAAAATGGCCAACTTCCCCATTGTCAATGCCAACCTCTACATCAAGAAGTACCATAAGCGCCTGATGCGACCTCACATCATCCTCAACGTGGACGGCTTTGACATCATGTTCATTGGCATCATCACAGAAACCGTCCTCCAATCCCTGAAACAGGACCGGGACATCGGGACTTTTATCACGCTGGAAGACGCCGCGACGGAAGTGGGACGGATTTGCAATGCCTACAAAGACGAGGATATAGACCTGACTATCCTGCTCACCCACATCGGGTTTGAGTCCGACCAGAAACTGGCGGCTATGCTGAACCCGGCCTGGGGAGTGGACCTTATCATCGGCGGGCACTCGCACACAATACTGGACCAGCCTGCGGTGGTCAATAACATCCTCATCGTCCAGGCCGGCGTCGGCACGGACCAGATTGGTCGCTTTGATATCACAGTGGACGACGAGACCAACGCTATCGTAGAGTGGCAGTGGCAACTGATCCCGGTGGACGACCGCCTGGCCGAGCCAGACCCCGAACTCCAGCGGTTCATTGAATCGTACAAAGAGACAGTGGACCGCAAATACGGCACTCTCATCTGTCGGTTCTCACAGGCACTGACCCATCCCCGGCGAGAGGAGGAGACTGCGCTGGGCAACCTCTTCGCCGACATCTTCGCCGAACGCTCCGGAGTGGACGTGGTGTTGGTCGGCAGCGGTTCCATCCGGAGCAAGTCCCTGGGCCCCACAGTGACACTGGGGGAACTCTACGCCACATTCCCCTACGATGATGCCCTCTACAGGTGCACCGTCACCGGGGCCCAACTCCGGCGAATTTTCGCCCACATCATGCGGCCCGATAACCGGACTGGAGAGGGAGAGTGCTACCAGGTCAATCGGGAAGTCCGGGCGGTTTACAACGAGGCGGAGCAGCGCCTGGAGTCCCTTACCGTCCGGGGAGTGCCGGTCACAGAGAACGGGCGGTACAACGTGCTCCTCCAGGGCTACCACTATACCAACTGCGGCCCGAATATCGGGCTGACGGTGGAAGAATTGACCGCACTGGCCCCACCCAAAGTGGTCAGCACGTCGGCGCGAGACGTAGTGGAAGAGTATCTACGGAGTCACCAGAACCTCCAGAGCCAGGTGGAAGGGCGGTTGATGTATCAGTGAAAGAAGCGGCGGCCCGCCAGAGGCG
>DAOTWK010000329.1:0-5924 GCA_034435815.1 Anaerolineae bacterium
CTAGGCGGATTGGCCTGGCGAGTTCTGCTCACGGCCGTGGCGTTTATCCTGCGCCGAAGATATGCCCTCGGCGTTTAGAATTCACAGCAAGCGTTTGACAAAGAAAAACCATCATGCTATAATTTCACTAAGTTGGATTATTGTTCCAAAAAATGGAACACCATCTCCTTCCTGCCAAGCCGGTGTCGGATGGAAGGTAATCCCGCAGTCAAAACCGTCAACCGCCTGGTAGAAATTCTGGACAGTTTCTCCTCCCGCCCTTCGGGCTGGTCGCTGGTGGAACTGAGCAACCATCTGAGCATCCCCAAAAGCACTCTCCACCGATTCCTCCTCGCCCTGGAAGCCCACGGGGTCCTGCAACGAGACCCAAGAGACCGCCGCTGGAGGCTGGGGTATCGCCCGTTGCTCTGGGGCCGCCTGGCGGCCAACCATGGTGGCCTATATTTGCTAGCACGCCCCGTTATGGAATCCCTGGCCGCAGCAACCGGGGAGACAGTCCTTCTGACCGTCTACCAGAACGGCGAAGTGGTCTGCATAGAGAAGGTGGACTCTTCCCACGCTGTCCGGCTGGCGATGGACGTCGGGACCCGCCGCCCACCCCATGCCGGAGCTTCTTCTAAGGTTCTGATGGCCTATCTCCCTCTGGATGAGATTGAAGCCATCATCCGGCATGGCCTGCCCCGTCTCTGCACCCGCACTATCACAGACCCCCAGGCCCTCCGGGCGGAACTGGCCCGGATTCGGGAGCAGGGATATGCCTTCAGTGCGGAGGAAACCGACGCAGAGGCATGGGGGGTCGCTACCCCGATTCGGAATACCCAAGGCGAGGTCATCGCCGCGATTGGCATTGCGGGTCCGATGTTTCGGATGAGCGAGGAGCGGATCCAGCAATATATGCATCTGTGCCTTCAGGCTGCAGAGCAAATTTCGCATTTACTGAGCCGTTCCCATTTGGCAGAAAGGAGGTAAGACAGAGGAGAAAACACGTCCAACACCTTGCAACGCACCCAAAACGGGAAAGCAAAGCACAAATTCCATCACAAAGGAGGATATCAGCAATGAAAGGGCGAATCTGGCACATCCTGGCCGCGCTGACAGTGCTCTCGTTCCTGGTCGCATGCGGGCCGAAGGCGCCCGAGAAGCCCAAACTGCCCGAGAAAATCGTCGTAGGATGCCTGGAGCCGCTGACTGGAGCGCATGCTGTCTTCGGAACCGAGGCCAAAATCGGTATGGAAATCGCCGTTCGTCACATCAACGAGTCGGGTGGCATCCAGTCACTGGGGGGTATCCCGCTGGAACTGGTGGTGGAGGACGCTGGTGAAACAGCAGATAGCGCCCGGCTGGGAGCGGAGAGCATCATCAGCAAGCACCGCCCCGTGGCCATCCTGGGCCTCTACATCAGCCGGATGACCATCGCGGCCTCCGAAGTCACCGAGCGGGAGAAGGTCATCCTGGTCGCCGACGCGCTGGTGGATAGCGTCACTCAGATCGGGCGCCGCTACCTCTTCCGCCCCGCCCCCAAAGCCAGCCAGCATGGAGTCACGGCGGTGGAGTTCGTGGTCGCGGCCGCCAAAGAAGCGGGCGTCTCTATGAATCGGGTGGCCATCCTGAACGAGGACTCCTCCTTCGGGCGGAGCAACGCAATCGGCGCAGTTCAGGCCGCCCTGGATAATGGCCTGACTATCGTCTACCAGAAAGAGTACCCCTTTGACATCGCGGACGTCTCCTCCATCGTCGCTGACATCAAGGCCGCCCAGCCTGACTTTGTCGTCCACTGCCCCTACTTTATGGACGCCATCCTCTTCGCCAATACCTTCAAAGAGGCCCAGGCCATCCCCAAGTTTGTCGCCGGGATGGGCGCCTGCGGTTATACCGACCCCGAGTCCATTAAAGCGCTGGGTACGACCGCCAACTACTATGTCAACACCTACAGTTACAACCCGGCCAAAAACACCCCCCAGAACCGCAAGTTCGTGGAGGAGTTTAAGGCCCAGGTCGGCCATATCCCCACCGAGGCGGCCGGGATGAACTACTATGCAATGTGGGTCCTCAAGGAAGCGCTGGAACTCTCCGGCCAGATGTTCCCAGATGACCCGCTGAATCCGGACAACCTCCGGCAGGCCTTCCTGAAACTGGACCTGACCTCCGGGCCGGCCGTGGAGACCTACCCCACGGACCGCATCGCGTTCACCGAGACAGGAGATAACCCCTACGCCCGCGCCGTTGTGCTCCAAGTCATCAACGGCGAGCCAAAAGCGGTCTGGCCTTTTGAATACGCGGAGGCGAAGCCCATCTTCCCGCGGCCGGATGCCAACTATTAGACCTGAGGGGTGCTGGACTCCTGCCGGAGTCCGGCACCCCTTCCCATTCCCTCTCACCGGAGGCAGGATGACCGATACACTCCTGCAAAACCTCATCAACGGCGCTCTGACCGGCTGCATCTACGCCCTGATCGCGCTGGGTCTCTCCCTCATTTTCGGGGTAATGAACGTGGTCAATTTTGCCCATGGCGATTTCGTGATGCTCTCTATGTACCTGACGTTCTGGATCGGCCTGTGGGCGGGAGCGGACGCGGTCTTCACTCCCCTGTTGACCTTCCCGGCCCTCTTCCTGATCGGGCTGCTGGCCTACTATGCGCTGATTGACCGGACTCTCCGTCAACGCTATGTGACGCAGATCGCGGTGACGGTGGGGTTGATGACGTTTCTACGGGCGCTGGCGCAACTGATCTGGAAAGCACAGCCGCGTGCTCTACCCTTCTCTCTGATTCAGGGGAGCATCCAGATTGGCCCGTATACGATCCTCGCCTCCCGTCTGGTCTCCGCAGCCGTGAGCATTCTGGCCATTCTGGGGGTCTATCTCTTCCTCTCCCGGACGTGGGCCGGACGGGCGATTCGGGCCGCGTCGGATGACCTGGACGCCGCATCGCTGCTGGGTGTCCCCTATCGCCAGACCTACGCTCTGGCCTTTGGCCTGGGCTCCGCGCTGACAGCCATCGCCGGGGGCCTGCTGATGACTTTCCAACAGGTGGACCCCACGATGGGAGTCCGGTTTGGGCTGTTGAGTTGGTGTGTGCTGGCAATGGCCGGCCTGGGGTCCATTCCAGGGTTGCTGATCTCTGGCATCATCGTCGGAGCGGTGGAGGCCATCGGGATGTCCCTCTGGGACCCCCGGGCTCGCTCTCTCGTTGTCTACCTGCTTTTCATCCTTGTCCTCTGGCTTCGCCCCCGAGGACTTTTCGGGAGGAAGTGATGCAGAGAACCCGTAAGGATTGGAACCTCATCCTAACAGTCGCGCTGCTGGGGGTCGCTGTTCTCCTGCCCCTCGCCGTTCGTTCCAACCAGTACACCCTGGTCCTGCTGACCACCATTCTGCTCTATGGGGTGCTGGCCACCGCCTGGAACGTTATCGGCGGCCTGGCTGGCCAACTGGACCTGGCCGCCGGGGCCTATCTGGGCCTCGGGGCCTTCACGACCGGCACTCTGCTGATCCGCTGGAACATTTCTCCCTGGTTGGGGATGATTCTGGGAGGGCTGGTCGCCGTCGGGTTCGCCTTTCTGGTCGGATACCCCCTCTTCCGTTTTGGGGTGAAAGAGGTCTGGTACGCGCTCTCCTCCGCCGCTCTGGTAGAAGTCCTGCGGGTGACCTTCCTGATCTGGAGCCAGGTCGGGGGACCGGTGGAGCGCTACCTCCCGTACCACGAATGGTCTCTCTACCATCTCCGCTTTGCGACGTATATGCCCTTTTATTACATTATGCTGGGCATGCTGGTGCTGACCCTGCTGGTCAACCACTGGATCCGCCATTCCAGACTGGGGTACTACCTGATGGCCCTGGGGGAGAACGAGGAAGCCGCCGAGGTGTTGGGGGTCAATACCCAGGGCTGTAAACTGCGAGCACTGGCAATCTATGCTTTCCTGGTTGGGGTGGCTGGGGGCATCTATGCCTGTATGTACGGCTTTATCCATCCCAACTTTTTCAGCGGCCCGATGAGCACAGAGGTAGCCATTCTGGGCATCGTCGGCGGGCTGGGCATCACCTACGGGCCGGTGATGGCCGCGATCCTGCTGGTCAGCGTGCGGGAGTTTCTACGCGCCAACCTGGGCGGCCAACTGGAAGGGCTCTACCTGGTGGTCTACGCGACAGTGCTCATCCTGATCGCCCTGTTCCGTCCCCAGGGACTGGGTCCCCTGGTCCATCAGGTCTACGACCGTCTCCTATCGCGGGTTGTAAAGGAGTAAAAGTATGTCGGCGCCCATCCTCCAGGTCTCTCAACTCACCAAACGGTTTGGAAACCTGGTCGCCCTCAACAACGTGAGTCTGGAAATTGGGGAGAAGGAAATTTTCAGCATTATTGGCCCTAACGGCGCGGGTAAGACCACGCTCTTTTTCAACATCATCGGCCTGCAGAAACCGGACACGGGCCGGGTCCTCTTCAACGGTACCGACATCACCGGAAAGCCACCCCATAAAATCTGCAGCCTGGGGATTACCTGCACCTTCCAGGTCCCTCGGGCCTTCGCCAATATGACTGTAGAGGAAGCCGTCCGTGTCGGCGCATATCGGCGGTACCAGGGTCGGGAGATGCTGCGGAAGGTAGACGAGGTCCTCCAGATTTGCGAACTGGAAGAGTACCGCCACCAGCGGTGCTGCGACATGGGACTGGCCCTGCTGCGGCGGGTGGAACTGGCGCGCGCCCTTGCGACAGAGCCGGTCCTCCTGCTGCTGGATGAGGCAGGGGCCGGACTGAACCCGACGGAACTGGCCGGATTGATGAACATCCTGCGTCGGCTGAACGAGGAAAAACACATCACCCTGTGCATCGTGGAACACGTGATGCAGATGGTGATGGGCCTGGCCCAGCGCATCGTGGTTCTGGACTATGGGGAAGTCATCGCCGAAGGAACTCCCCAGGAAATCAGCACCAACCCACGGGTGATAGAGGCCTACCTGGGAAAGGGGGCTATATGCTGAACGAACTCCTTCGCGTGGAACAACTCTCCAGCGGGTACCACCGTGTCCTGATCCTGAACGAGGTCTCCTTCCACGTTCGCGAAGGAGAGATGGTGGCAATTATCGGTCCCAACGGGGCAGGGAAGACGACGTTGCTGAAGACCATTTCCGGCCTTATTCAGCCAGCATCCGGGCGAATTTTCTTCAATGGGCACGAAATCTCCGGTCAACCTCCCCACGCCATCAGCCGATTCGGAATTGCCCACGTGCCGGAAGGCGGGCGATTATTTCCCAATATGAGCGTGATGGAAAACCTGCTGATGGGAGCGTATGGCAACCGGGAGGTTCTGAAAACCGGGGTTTTGGACGAACTGTTTGAACTGTTCCCCCGCCTAAAGGAACGCCGGCACCAACTGGCCCGAACGCTGAGCGGCGGCGAGCGACAGATGCTGGCTATCGCCCGGGGGATGGCCTCCCGACCGCGACTACTGATGCTGGATGAGCCTTCGCTGGGACTGGCGCCGGTCCTGGTGGAGACCATCTACGACCGGCTGCGGGTCCTGCGGGAGCGGGGATTGACCATCCTGCTGGTGGAGCAGAACATCCACCATGCCCTCTCGCTGGCGGACCGGGGATACGTGCTGGAAAATGGGCACATTGTCTTGGAGGGCGCGTGTACTGCCCTTTCTCAGAATCCCCATATCCGACAGCACTATCTTGGTTTGTGAGGAGTACGGAGAATGGCAAATGGATCTGTGATTCCCTTTACCCGCGGGGTTCCCCCCGCTGAGTCTTTTCCAAAAGCGAAATTGGCCGAATGTGCCACCACCGTGTTAATGGAGCACGGAGACGAAGTGCTGCAGTACGCTCCGGCTCGGGGCTTCCGTCCCCTGCGCGCCCTCATCGCCAAAGAGACCGACGCTCACGAGGACCAGGTCATCGTTGGACAGGGCTCCCTCCAGTTACTGGAC
>DAOTWK010000330.1:0-9082 GCA_034435815.1 Anaerolineae bacterium
TTCACGCTTCACGCTTCACGTTTCACGCTTCGCGTTTCACTTCAGCCGCCGAAGGACGGCCTCAGTGAGGGCATCCAGGTCGCCGCTGGTGTACTGCTCCACCCGCCCGCTGTCGCAAAGACGGGCCAGTTCGGGGTCCAGCGGCAACCGGGCCAAGACGGGCACGCCCAGGGCGGCCGCCGTATGCACCGCCTGGCTGGGGCCGAAGACCTCTATGTGCTCCCCGCACTTCGGGCAGGTCATATAGGCCATGTTCTCTACCAGGCCGAGGATGGGCACGCCCAGGTGCTCCGCCATCCGCGCCGCTTTGCGGACCACCATCCCCGCCAGGTCCTGCGGCGAGGTAACCAGCAGGATGCCACTGATGGGAAGAGATTGCATCACCGTGAGCGCGGCGTCGGAGGTACCGGGGGGCAAGTCCACCACCAGCACATCCAGGTCTCCCCAGAGGACATCGCCCCAGAACTGCTGGATGGCGCCGCTGATGAGCGGACCCCGCCAGATGACCGCTTCGTCCTCATCGGGAAGAAGCAGGTTGATGGACATCACCCGGATGCCGGTCGGAGTCTCGGCAGGGAGAATCCCCACCGGGCCCAGGGGCGGGGGCTCATGCAGGCCGAATATCCGGGGGATACTGGGGCCGGTGATGTCGGCGTCCAGCACGCCCACCCATTTCCCCTGGCGGCGCAGGCCCGCTGCCAGAAGCGCCGCCAGCGACGACTTGCCCACGCCGCCCTTGCCGCTCATCACCGCCAGGACACGGTCCACGTGGTTGAACCGGGCAGCGATGCCCGGCTCCTGCTGCCGAGGCTGCTGCCAGATGCGAGCCCGCTCCTCCGGGGTCATCTCCCGCAGGGAAATCCGGACATCCCGCACACCGTCCAGGGCCAGGACGGCCCGGCGGGCCTGCTCCGCGATGCTCTCCCGCAGAGGGCAGGACAGGGTGGTCAGCGCCAGGGTGAAGCGAACAACGCCATCTTCTACCTGCAGGTCGTGGACCATACTCAGGTCTACAATATTACGACCCAACTCCGGGTCCAGCACTTGTGCCAGCGCGTTGCGGATTGCCTCAATGGTCAACATAGGTCTCTCCTGGATTTCACGTTTCACACTTCACCTACTGCGTGTTGCGCACTCCATTATTGAGTCTCGCATATTATTAAAGAAACGGGGTAGCCCACCGTTCCCCCTGAAAGGGAGTTAAAAGGGGAAAAATGGGTTTTTTGCAGCGGCGAAGCCGCCGCAAAAACCCATCTCCTCCCCTTTTTGCGAGACAGAAGCACATAAGAGTTCCTTTTTCCGATACGAAACTGAATAGTAGGACGAAGCACGACCGAAGTGCTGGCTGATGGTCATGCCGTCGTCGGATACAGCGGCGATTTTCATAGTTCCTCTTGAACGGGGTGCTCTTCTATGTGCTGATAGTACTTTTGCAGGAATTGGTCTACCATCCGACGGGTCTCCTCCAGGTCCTGGGCCCAGAGCCGGAGCACCTCGTCCCCCAGCGGGGTCAGGCGGTAGACGCGTCGGGGCGGCCCCTGCGTCTGCTCCCGGTCCCAGGTGGAGACCACCCACCCCTGCCCCTCCATTTCCCGCAGCGCCCGGTAGACGACGGTGGGGTCAAATCCCTCCAGGCCGAAGGACCCCAGTTGTTCCAGCAGGGTGTAGCCGTGGGCAGGGCCATGGTGCAGGAGCAGGAGCAGGACAGGCTCCAAAAACCGTACCGCCCGGCGGGAGCACCCCCGCCCGCGCCATTGGTGATCTCCCTTATGCATCCTGCATCTCCTTGCCTGCCATCACAGTAATCATACCACACTATTTACAATTTGTCAATAGAAAATTTGCCAGTACCAGGGTGAATCAACGCTCTGATACTGATTTCTCTGGATCAGGGGGTGCGGCGGCGGCCAGAGGCTGCCGCAAGACCCCGTTCCCCTTTATTCTGCCGCCAGCAGGGATCGCACCACCAGGGTGGCGTACGAGCCGGGGGGAAGCGTGAAGGTCAGGGTGACTTTCTGCCGTCCGGGGAAGCGCTCGTCGGGAGCAGGAGGGGATGCAGACGCATCGGCGGGCCGGAGGACCAGTGGCCGCTCTCCCCGGGGAAGGTAGGCACGGCGGAGGATGCGGGGTTTGAGGTCGGAGAGCGCCAACCCTTCAGCCTGCAACACATCCTCCACAACTTTTGCCAGCACCGGGTCCCCATAGACGGCGCGGTGGTGGGGGAGCGGGATCGCCCAATCGGCGGGCAGGCGGCTGAAGAGGGCGGGGAAAAGGGGCAACGTCTCGCCGGAGACTTCCACAAAGCCGAAGGGAGCGCCCAATTGGGCCTGTAAATAACCAGCCGCGATGCAGTTCCAAAGGAAGGACTGATAGGCGACCAGATACAGGCTCAGCACGCGCGGGGTGACCAGGTTGAGCGCGCGGCGGAAGTCGGTGGGGTGATCGCGTAGGAAGGTGAGGACGGAGCGCAGGTTGGAGGGGCGGGGTGCCATCTCCAGAAGCGTCTGCCAATGGCCCCAGCGGGTGGCGGCCTCCCGCTTGAAGGCCCGCACGTCCGCCGGGTCGCCGACCAGGGGGTCGGCCAGAACAGCCCGCAGGGCGCCCTCGGCGTCTCGCCGGAGGATGCGCCGTCCTGGAAAATCTCCGGATTCCGTCCGCGAGCCGAAGCGCTGAGCGTCAAAGTAATTGGGGATCCCCTCCTCCGCTGCCACTGTCAGCCGACCGCCCAGGCGGTCGGCCTCGGACAGGGAGAGGTCGCGCACCGTCACCACAAAGCAGTTGCCGACCAGGTCGGAGGGGGTCAGAGGACGGGGAATCCGGCCCATCCGCTCAGCGGTGAACCCCGGCCCGCTCAAATGGTCCGGCCCCGGCCCGCGCACCGTCGCGTACTGGACGGCTACCGCATCCCGGTCCTTGAGGGCAGGAAAGGCGACAGCGGAGAGGGGAAGACGGAGCATCCGGGCCAGCCGCGCCTGGACCTCCAGCGTGGTGACTTCCCGCTTCCGTATCCGGTAGAGAGTATATGGACCGCCGCCCGGGGGGAAGCGAATCTGCTCCTCTACGAGGAAGTCTTCCGGGACGACTTTAAGGCGCATATTATCCTGCGGCCGGAGGGTGCCGCAACACAACCACTGTAGGGGCGGGGCTTGCCCCTGCCCCAGGCTGGGCAATCGCAAGGGTTGCCCCTATGGTGCCAGTACGTACGCAAAAATCAGCGGCACCACAATGGTCGCGTCCGATTCTATGATGAAGCGCGGGGTGTCTATCCCCAGCTTCTCCCAGGTAATCTTCTCGTTGGGTACCGCGCCGGAGTAGGAGCCGTAACTGGTGGTGGAGTCGCTGATTTGGCAGAAGTAGCCCCAGAGGGGGATACCTTCCCAGCGCAGGTCCTGCCGCATCATCGGGACGGCGCAGATAGCAAAGTCCCCGGCAATCCCGCCGCCAATCTGGAAGAAGCCCAGCCGCCGGTGGGCGGATTCTTTCCGGTACCAGTCCGCCAGGGCCATCATATACTCAATCCCGCTGCGGACGGTGTGGACATTGCGGATGGTCCCCTGGATGCAGTGGGCAGCGTAGATGTTGCCGGTGGTGGAGTCCTCCCAGCCGGGGACGAAGAGGGGCAAGTCCTTCTCCATCGCCGCGTAGACCCAACTATCGCGCGGGTCAATCTGGTAGTAGGGCTCCAGTTTCCCGCTGCGCAGGATGCGGTAGAAGAACTCGTGCGGGAAGTACCGCTCCCCCTTCCGGTCCGCCTCCAGCCATTCCTCCAGGATGGCATGCTCTATCCGGCGGATGGCCTCCTCTTCCGGGATGCAGGTATCGGTCACCCGGTTCAGGTGGCGCTCCCAGAGGGCCAGTTCGTCTTCCGGCGTCAGGCTCCGGTAATTGGGGATGCGGACGTAGTAGTCGTGGGCGACCAGGTTGTAGATGTCCTCTTCCAGGTTGGCGCCGGTGCAACTGACGGCGTGGACCTTTCCCTGCCGGATCATCTCCGCCAGGGAGAGGCCGATCTCGGCGGTGCTCATCGCGCCGGCCATCGCGACCAGCATGCCGTTGCCTTCGGCGATGAACTGCCGATAGGCCTCGGCCGCGTCCACCAGCGCAGCCGCATTGAAGTGACGGAAGTGGTGCTGAATGAAGGCTTTGACTTCACGAGCGTATTGCATCGGGCTCCTTTCTGGGAAGGGGGAATCAGCGAATCGGCACCGCCGATTCGCTGATTCGTGGATTTTCCGCATACGATATGGCCTTATACAGCAGTTTCGCCGCCGCGAATTCGGACGTCTGGAGGCCGGGCACGGGCGCCAGTTCCACACAGTCTATCCCCACCACCGCCGACGCAGCGCGGGCGACGGTGCGGATGACCTCTACGGCTTCCTTCCAGGTCAACCCGTCCGGTTCGGGCGTGCCAGTGGCCGGGATGACGGCGGGGTCCAGCCCGTCCACGTCTATGGTCAGGTAGATCGCGCGGCCGCGCAGGCGCGCGGCCAGTTCTTCCGACCAGTCCCCCGCATGCACCTCCTCGGCATACCAGACGCGCACCCGGTCAGGGTGGGCGCAGGCGAACTCCACCTCCTCCGGACAGACGGAACGGACGCCCAGTTGCAGAACTTGCTCCACTCCGGGCGTCTCTAAGAGCCGCCGGGCGGTGCAGGCGTGGCTATAGGGGTTGTCCTCATACTCGGCCCGCAGGTCGGCGTGGGCATCTATCTGGACGATGGTCAGGGGGCCGTCGCGCGCCCGCAGAATCCCTCGCACCATCCCCAGGGTGACGGTGTGCTCGCCGCCCAATCCCACCAGCAGTTTGCCGGTGACGGCCCAGCGCGCGGCGGCGTCTGCGATGGCTTCTACGGCCTCCCCGACGTCCTTCGGTAGAGGGAGCGCGGGCAGGGTGTGGACGCCGTATTCCAGCGCCACCTCCCGTCCGAACTCCCGGTCGTAGAGTTCCACCTGCTGCGAAGCCCGCAGGATGGCCTCGGGGCCATTTCGGGTACCTCGCCCGTAGGTGACCGTCGCTTCCAGCGGGAGCGGCAGGACCAATACCCCCGCCCGTTCCAGGAGAGAGTACGGCTCTGGCAGGCCAAGAAAATTATCCAAAGACCCCCCTACCGGCTATCCTCTTCCGGCTACCGGCTATATCAACACTGCCGCCGCGACGACGGTGGTCCAGACACCGCCGGGTTCCGCAGCGGTGGCCATCGCGATGCTGGTGGAATCCACAATTTCGCCTCCCATCGCGTACTGCTCTTTCCGCTCGTTGTAATCCCGCTCCGGGTCAAAGGGGATGCCCAGCGTGGTGGCCAGCATCGTAGCGGCCAGGTCTTCGGCGTAGTCGGCGGCCTCCTGTTCCGTCTGCCCGAAGGCGTGATGCTCGGAGAGGTAGCCGTACTTGGTAGGGTCGGCCGGGCGGGCCATACCCACAGCGGCGGCGATTCGTCGCCCTGGCTCGTTGGTGGACATCTCCGCCAGAACCACAAAAACAATTTCGCCAGGTTGGAGTAGAGCCAGCCCTTCTTCCCGGCTGATGACCTGGCAGAAAGGGGGAAAGATGGAAGAAACGCGAACCAGGTTAAACTGGGCAATCCCGGCCTCCCGCAGGGCCATCTCAAAACTGGTCAGTTGTTGTTTGTGGACCCCGATGCCCCGGGTGAAGAACATCTTGCGGGGGATAAGGCGCATCTTTGTTGCCTCCTCAACAGATAGGATCGCAACCCGGCATCGGCGGTGGGGCGGAGACGCTTACCCGCCGCTCGGTCGGGCGTATTATAACACAAAATAGAGAATGCGTGGGGGGAAAGATTCGGGTCGGGGAGATTCCTCGCTTGCCCTCCGCCGCGAAGACGGGTATAATCAAAACAAGTTGCGGTGTGGTGAGAATAGCGGGGCTGAAACATGAAGGCTGGAATTGAGAAATGAAATTTCTGGATCGTCTCTTCGGTAACCCTAACGACCGGGAAATCGCCCGGTTGCAGAAAGTGGTGGAGCGCATTAACGCGTTGGAGAAGGCCTACGAGGCTCTCAGCGACGACGCGCTGCGCGCCAAAACCTCCGAATTCCGCCGCCGTTTCGCGCGCGGCGAATCACTGGACAACCTGCTGGTGGAGGCCTTCGCGGCCGTCCGCGAGGCATCCAAACGAACCATCGGCCTACGCCACTACGACGTCCAACTCATCGGCGGCATGGTGCTCCACCAGGGCAAAATCGCCGAGATGAAGACGGGCGAGGGCAAGACCCTGGTCGCCACCCTGCCGCTCTACCTGAACGGCCTCTCTCTCAACCCGGAGTGGGTGGAACTGGCCCGCCGCCGCTGGGGCAAAGACCCCGACCGCTGGGAGTTTATCCCTATAGACAACGTGCCCGTTGGCCGGGGAGTCCACCTGGTCACTCCCAACGACTACCTCTCCAAGTTCGGCGTCCAGTGGATGGGCCCCATCTACCATGCCTTAGGGATGACCGTCGGCGTCATCCAGTCGGCAGCGGAGAAGCCGGAACTGGGCTCTTTCCTGTTTGACCCCGAATATCCATCCACCGATGACCGTTACCTGAACCTGCGCCCCGTCCCCCGCCGCGATGCGTACAACGCCGACATCACCTACGGCACCAACAACGAGTTCGGCTTTGACTATCTGCGGGATAACCTGGTGCGGGACCTCTCCGAATGCGTCCAGCGGGAACTTTACTACGCCATCGTGGATGAGGTGGATAACATCCTCATTGACGAGGCCCGCACCCCCCTGATTATCTCCGGCCCCGCCGAGGAGTCTTCCGAACTGTACCGCCGCTTCGCCGACCTGGTCCGCTATCTCCGGCGGGACGTCCACTACGAAGTAGACGAGAAGACCCGCAACGTCATCCTCACCGAAGAGGGCATCCATAAAGTGGAGTCTATGCTCTCAGAAATCGGCCCGGGCGAGAGCCTCTACGACCCCAAACACGCCCACATGCTCCCGTACCTGGATAATGCCCTGCGGGCCTGGGCCGTCTACCAGCGGGATAAGGACTACATCGTCCGGGACGGACAGGTCATCATCGTGGACGAGTTCACCGGACGGCTGATGTACGGCCGCCGGTACGCGGAAGGGCTCCACCAGGCCATTGAGGCCAAAGAGGGCGTCGCCGTCCGGGAGGAGATGCTCACCTACGCCACCATCACTTTCCAGAACTACTTCCGGATGTACAAGAAACTGGCCGGGATGACCGGCACTGCGGCCACCGAGAAGGAGGAGTTTCAGAAAATTTACAATATGGACGTGGTTGTCCTGCCCACTAACGTGGAGTACCGGGCTACGTTCGGCGACCTGGTGGCGCGGGAAGTCCCGGTGCGGGAACTCCCGGAGGTGACCTTCGCGGGTGTCCTGAACGGACGGGACGACGTCCCCGTCATCATCTACGAGAGCCGGGAGGGGCGCCGGGAGCGGTACTACAAACGGCTGGACCTGGAGGACGTCATCTACCAGACCGAGGAGGCGAAATTCCGGGCCGTTGTCGCCGAGATAGAGGCCCTGCATCAGGCGGGACGGCCCGTCCTGGTGGGCACCACTGCGATTGAGACCTCGGAGCGCCTCTCCCGGATGCTGCGGGCGAAGGGCATCCCCCACAACGTCCTCAATGCCAAGTACCACGAGCAGGAGGCCGTCATCATCGCCCAGGCCGGACGGTCCGGCGCGGTGACCATCGCCACCCAGATGGCCGGTCGCGGTGTGGACATTCTCCTGGGCGGCAACCCGGAGGGCCTGGCCCGGGAGTGGCTTCGCCAGGAAGGGTACGACCTGACCCAGATCCGCCAGTCCCACTGGAACGAAGCGGTGGAGATGCTCCGGCGCGGGCAGCACCCCACGGAGCGGTTCCCGGATCGCTGGGCGGAAGTCCTGGCGAAGGCCTGGGCCGATTGCGCCGAAGACCGCCAGCGCGTGGTGGCGCTGGGCGGCTTGCACGTCCTGGGCGTGGAGCGGCACGAGGCCCGCCGTATAGATAACCAGTTACGCGGCCGCTCCGGACGCCAGGGCGACCCCGGCTCCTCCCGCTTCTACCTCTCGCTGGAGGATGAACTGATGCGCCGCTTCGGCGCCGACCGAGTCCAGGGCCTCATGGCCCGCGCTGGTATGGACGACGCTCCCCTGGAATTCGGCATCCTCAGCAAGACGATTGAGTCCGTCCAGAAGCGGGTGGAAGGCTATAACTTTGACCTGCGCAAACACGTCCTGGAGTACGACGACGTCGTCAACAAACAGCGGGAGGTCATCTACGCTCAACGGCGGGAGGTGCTGGCGAAGCCCGACCTGCGGGACCAGGTCCTGCGTATGGTGCGGGAGGAGATAGAGAGCCTCCTGCTCCTGCACTGCCCGGGCCCGGACCCGGAGGAATGGGACCTGAAGGCCCTGCATGGCGAACTGCGCACCTTCTTGCCGTTGCCGGAGAAGCCGGACCCCCGCTGGTCTGGACTCTCCCGGGATGAGATTCTGGAGGAACTGACCGCGTTGGCTCATCGGACGTACGACGACCTGAACCGCAATCTGGGCTACCAGGTCTATCGGGACATGGTGCAGCAGGACGTCACGCTGGCGCTGTTGCGGGTCAGCAACGACCCTTTGCGGCGGCTGATTTACCGGCGGGTGGTAGAGCATCTGGGCACGGAGCCCAACGAGGAGACGGCGGCCCTTCCTCTCCGCCACCTGCCCGATGAGATGAAGGGAAAAATAGAGGCAGCATTTCTGGATGCGGTGCGGGTCTTCCGGGACCGGCAGGTCATCCTGAGCGCGGTAGATAACCTCTGGGTTCGCCACCTGACCGACCTTTCGGTCCTGCAGGAAGGGATTGGCCTGCGGGCCTACGGGCAGCAGAACCCGCTGGTGGCCTATAAAAAAGAGGCCTATGAGATGTATCAGATGCTCTTGGGCCGGATTCAGTCCCAGGTGGCGCGGACGATTTTCCTGGTGCCCCAGATGATGCCGCAGCCCCGGCGCGCGCGGCCGCTGCATGCCTTCCGGCCCGGCGTACCGACCCCTGCGGCACCTGCGCCGGCCCCGGCGCCCCGTCCGGCGCCCGGCAGCCCGCGCCCACTCCGCCCTGCCCCGGCGGGTAC
>DAOTWK010000331.1:0-2198 GCA_034435815.1 Anaerolineae bacterium
GAAGGCCTCCGGCAGTTTCGCGTTGGGGTTGACCGGGAAGACAAACATCTGGAGCGGCATGTCCTCCTGGAAACGGACGCTGAGCATAAAGTCCACGAACTTGCGGGCCAGATCGCGGTGTTTGGTCCCCTTCAGGACGCCGACGAACTCTACCTGTCGGAAGCACATCCCTGGCCCGATCAGGGAGGCCGTGGGGGCATCCTCCAGCGGCTGTTCGGCAAAGATAACCTCGGCGGGTGGGCTGGAGCCGTAGGAGACAACCATTGGCTGAGGCCCTTTGCCGGAAGAGCCGCTGAAGTTGGTATAGTAGGCCGTCTCCCAATCGTTTACAACCACTACGCCGTTCTCCCGCAGGGCGCGCCAGAAGTCCAGATAGCCCGGGTCGCCGAAGTAGGCGACGGTCGCCAGCAGGAAGGCCAGTCCAGGTGACGAGGTGGCGGGGTTCTCCACCACTAGTAATCCCCGGTATTCCGGTCGGACCAGGTCCTCCAGGGTCTGAGGGATGGGCAGGTTGTGCTGAGCAAAGTAGGCCTTGTCGTAGTTGATGCAGACGTCCCCGTAGTCCACCGGCAGGGCGCGGGACTCCGGGTCCAGTTGGAATTCCTGAGGGATGTCCTTCAGCAGGGGCGACGCGTAGGGCTCAAAGATGCCCGCCTCCAGGGCGCGGGAAAGGAAGGTGTTGTCCACGCCGTAGAAGACGTCCGCCAGAGGGGCATCTTTGGAGAGGATGGCCTTGTTCAGCGCCGTACCCGTGTCGCCGGAGGCCAGGAAGGTCACTTTGACGTTGTTCTCCTGCTCAAAAGCACGGATGACCTCCTCGCTGGCGGCGAAGGAGTCGTGGGTCATCACCGTCAGCGTGGCCGGCTGGCTTGGCCCGCAGGCTGCCAGCACCAACAGGCCGAGAAGCAGGGGGATGAGAGTTCTTTTCATCGGGGCACCTCCTGATCACGTTTCACTTCATCACGTTTCACTTCACGTATTCCGTACTCCGTCGGTGGACAACGATCAGCAACCCTGAACGGATGCAGACGTGGGCCTGGGGGCCCATCAGTTCGTTGCTGATGCCGCGCGTCCGGTCCGGGTAGAGGGTCTCCTCCCGGAGGGGCCAGCGCATACCCTCGGTGGTGACCCCCTCTACGGGCATCCCCCAGGGGATGAGGGAGACCGTCTCGCCGATCCGGCCCTCTATGGTGGCCTCGGAGCGGACCAGCAGGACCTCCTCCACACCATCGTCCAGCCGGACGTCTATCCCTTCCAGCCAGGGAGCGGCTAATAGCGCCACGTTGGCCAGCGTCTGGTCCAGGCGCAGGCCCAGCGCGCCGACGATTCGGATGGCCTGGGGGCCATATTCCAGCGCGTGGCGGAGGGCCAGTTCCAGGTCGGTCTCGTCTTTCTCGCGGGGGTAGGGACGGATGACCGTTCCCTGCTGTTGGAGCGTTTCCAGGAGCATAGGAGGAAGGGAGTCCAGGTCGCCGACCACCGCATGGGGCTGGAAACCCAGAGCCAGCAGGTACCGGACGCCGCCATCGGCCGCGATGAGAATGTCATCGGGGCGGACCAGCGCCTGGGCCCGTTTCGGGTCGGGCAGGAACCCGTTGGCAAAGATGAGCACGCGTCGTTGCATTGTAGACCCTCAAAAAAACCGCCCCACCAGCGGTGGGGCGGCGCGGGGCCGACGGGGCTCTATGTTCCGCTTCCCCTCCCTCCGCTGGCATGACCCAGATCAGGTTCAGAGGGTCGGCGTCGGGGGCTTTCGCCCGTGGACGCCCTCTCAGCCCGGCTCGCCCGGACTCCCCTGGGAAGGCTTCTGCTGGTAAGGCGAATATTCTGCGCAGCGGCTGTGCCGCTATGTTAAATTGTACCTCCATCTTGCGAATTTTGCAAGGGGGAATACTCCAAAATCCTGCGGGCGGTTTTCACCCCCTTAACCTCCACATCTCGCTCCCTTCCCTTTCCCGCTCGCCTCTCGGCGGCGGGGGGGGTGAAAGGAGGTTTTGCGGCGGCGACCGTCGGTCGCCGCCGCAAGGCCCCCTCTAATGCCGGAGTACGCACGGCAGATACGCGCGCCAGGAAGCCCCCGAAACAACCCGAAGGGCCAGGGCAGTGGATTGGACCGGGCTGAGCGTGCCGGTCGGAGAGATAACTGTCACCGTGAGGCGTCCCGTCAGGGTGACCGGTGTGGTGGGGAGCACCGTCGG
>DAOTWK010000332.1:0-11311 GCA_034435815.1 Anaerolineae bacterium
CCGACGCGGATTTCGGGGCGTCTCCGCAGCCTGCGCAGGATGTTCCGCATCATCTCTACCCACTCCGATCAACTCTCCTGGACAAACATCTGGCGCAACTCTCGCTTAAGGATTTTTCCCGCCGCCGAGATGGGGAGACTTTCCATAAAGACGACTCGTCTGGGGACTTTGTAGCGGGCCAGCCGCTCTTGCAGGAAGGCGATGAGTTCTTCCTCCGTGGCCGTAGCGCCGGGCTTGAGGACGACGCAGGCCAGGCCCACCTCGCCCCACTTGGGGTCGGGGATGCCGATGACGGCGCACATGTGGACCGCCGGATGCTCGTAGAGGGCTTTCTCAATCTCCACGGGATAGACGTTCTCCCCGCCGGAGATGAACATGTCCTTCTTGCGGTCTACGACGTAGAAGTACCACTCTTCATCGTAGCGAGCCAGGTCGCCCGTGTGGAACCACCCGTCCTCATCCAGTAAGCCTGCCGTCGCTTCAGGGTCGCCAAAGTAGCCGGAGCAGATGGACGGGCCTTTGAGGACCAGTTCGCCCACCTGGTTCGGGCCCAAGGGACGGTTGTCGTCGCCCACAACGCGGGCGTCTATGTAGAAATTGGGGCGGCCGATAGAGCCGGCCTTGCGGACGGCGTCCTCTGGGGCCAGGGCGAAGATGCCCGGGCCGAACTCTGTCATCCCGAAGCCCTGTTTGAAGCGCACGCCCTTCTCCCGAACGTACTGCTCCACGAGGGGGACAGGCAGGGGCGCGCCGCCGCTGGTGCAGAACCGCAGCGAGGAGAGGTCGGCCTCAGCCCAGTTTGGAGCCTGGGTCATCATCTGATACATCGTCGGCACACCGGCGAAGACCGTCACCCGCTCCTGCTCAATGAGGCGCAGGACCTGCGCAGGGTCAAACTGGCGGATGAGAATAGTCGTCCCGCCCAGGATGACCTGGGGCAGGGTGTAGACGAAGAGGCCGCCGGTGTGGAACATCGGGAAGACGTTGAGGTAGATGTCGCTGTGGGTGAGGTCGTGGATGACGGTGTTAAGGGTGTTCCAGGCAATCATCCGGTGGGAGACCTGTGCGGCCTTGGGGAAGCCGGTAGTGCCGCCGGTGAAGATGAGGGCGACAATGTCCTCCGCTTCCACCGCTTCGCAGGTCACCGGGTCGGGCGGGCTCGCCTGGAGGACGGTCTCAAAGTGCAGGCTTCCCGGGATGCCCTCGCCCTCTATGTGCAGGTAGAAGCGTATGGCGTGTTGTGTGTTTCGTATGGCAGTTTCCAGCGCGGCGACGGTCTCCCGGAAGTCATCGGAGTAGATGAGGACGATGGGAGTGGTCCGCTGGACAATTTCCACCAGTTCCCGCCAGTGGAGCCGCCAGTTGAGGGCGGTGTGGATCGCGCCCAGTTTGGAGCAGGCGAAGAAGCAGTCCAAGTGTTCCACGCCGTCGCGGGCCAGGATGGCCACCCGGTCGCCCTTCTGGATTCCGGCCACACTCCGCAGCCAGTTGGCGAAGCGGTCCGCCCGCTCGTTCATCTGACGGTAAGTGAGCCGCCACGGCGGTTCTTTGCCCACATCCACAATGGCCAGTTTGTCCGGACTGTAGATGGCCCGACGGCCGAGATAGTCGCCGATGTACATAGTTTGCGCTCCGCGTTGCGTGTTGCGGTTTCGGGCTTCGTGTTGCGTATTGCGTGCTCCGTCCACAACATGCAACCGCAATACGCAACACGCGCAATACGTCCTACACCCAGCGCCAGACCGACGCGGCCATGCTGATCCCGCCGCCGCTGGTGCAGAAGACGATGATGTCACCGGGGCGAGGGCCCTTGCCCTGCGCAATGGCGTCGTCCAGCGCCATGGCGACGCAGGGCGAACCGGTGTACCCCCACTTGTCCATAATCCAGTGAGTCTTCTCCATAGGCTGGCCCAGAATCTGCATCATCAGTTCTATGGTGCGCAGGTTGAGTTGGGTGAAGAGGAAAAGAGAGACGTCGTCCACGGTCAGGCCGGCCTTGTCCAGCGCGGCCTGGATGAGTTTGGGCCAGTATTCGGTGTTGAAAGTCTTGGGGAATTTTTTGACGAACTGGACGCGCGGGGGGCCGTACTGCTCCAGATTCTCCGGCGTGCAGGGCCGGAAGGCGCCACCAGTATAAATACCCAAGGCGTCGTGATATTCGCCCCGGGCCAGGAACTGGCTGGCCAGGAAGCCCGGCTCGCTCCCCGCGCCCAGAACGACCGCGCCCGCTCCGTCGGCGAAGAGGTTGGCCGTCCGCTTGTCGGTCAGGTCCAGGAAGCGGCTCATACCGTAGCCGCCGGCTACCAGAACGTGGCGGATGGACGGCTCGGTCATAATGTAGCGCGCGCCCTGATCCAGTGCGGTCACCCAACCCGCGCAGGCGCTGTTGACGTCCCAGCATCCGGCGTTGACCGCGCCCAATTTGTGCTGGACGACGACGGAGGTGCCCGGCGAGAGGTAGTCCGGCGTGTCGGTGGAAAGGATGATGAGGTCCAGGTCCTCCGGGCGGATGCCGGCCCGCTCCAGGGCCCGCCGGGATGCCTCCACCACCAAGTCGGAAGTAGTCTGATCGGGGGTCATCCATCGCCGCTCCCGGATGCCGACGTTCTCTATCAGCCAGTCGCTGGTGGACTCGCCGAGGATTTCGTCTATCTCGGCGTTGGTCACCACCCGATCAGGGACATAACTGCCGGTGGAAAGGATTTGGGCGTGTCGCATCGGGTGTGTTCCGTGTTCCATGTTGCGTGTTCCGTTTCAGGCCACTGGTTGCAGGAATTCTAGGATGGCCGCCACTGTTGCCGACGGGTCCTCAATGGGGAAGACGTGGCCCACGCCGGGGAGAATTTTTACCCGCGCGTCCGGGAGTTTGCGGGCCAGGAGTTCGGCGTTGCCCGGCGGGACGACTTTGTCGTGTTCGCCGAAGAGGACCAGGACCGGGCAGGCAATCTGGCCGATGCGGGCTTCGGCGTTGTGCGTCGCGCCAGCCAGGACCTGGGCCTGGTACTGGGCAGGCGGGACAGGGTTGGTCAGCCGGTAGGCCAGCAGTTCCTGCACTACTTCGGGGTGGCGGTCGGCGAATCCCGGCGCGCAGGCTACCTGAATCCCGCGCTGGACCAGTTCCACCGGGTCGCCCTCCCGCTTCGTCAGCACCTCCAGCGCCTCCGGCGTGATGGGGATGACGTTGGGGCCGCCGTAGGTAGTGGAGGCCAGGATGAGTTTCTCCACCAGGTCGGGGCGGGCCAGGGCCAGTTCCTGTGCGATGAAGCCACCCAGGGAGTGGCCCAGGACGAAAGCGCGCCGGATGCCCAGGCCGTCCAGCAGGCCGATGGTGTCGGCGGCCATCATTGCTGTCGTGTAGGGACCGGGGGGCTTGCTGCTCTCGCCCGCGCCGCGATTGTCAAAGGTCACCACCTGGAAGGACTCCGCCAGGGCGGGAACCACCTTGTGCCAGAACCACCGCCCATAGCCCACGCCGGTAATCAGCACCAGCGGCGGCCCAGAGCCGGTCACCTCGTAGGCAATCTCTATATCGCCGACAGGCATTTTGCCAACCATCAGTGCCTCCTGCGAACGCAATACGGAATACGCAATACGGACTTCGTGTTGCGTGTTACGTGCCGTATAACTCCTTCAGCCGTTGCTTATCCACCTTCCCTGCGCCCGTCTTGGGCAGGGCGTCCACGAAGACGATGGATTTGGGGACCTTGTAGCCTGCCAGCCGCTCCCGACAGAAGGCAATGAGGTCCTCGGCAGCGAGGAGCGCGCCCGGTTTAAGCGCCACGATTGCCCGACCTACCTCACCCCACTTGGGGTCGGGGACGCCGATGACGGCAGCCTCGGCGATGGCTGGGTGCGCATGTAGGACAGACTCCACCTCCGCCGGATAGACGTTCTCCCCGCCGGAGATGTACATGTCCTTCAGCCGCCCGACGATGTAGTAGTAGCCCTCCGCGTCCCGGCGGGCGAGGTCCCCGGTATGCAGCCAACCGTTGCGGATGGTCTGAGCCGTCGCCTCCGGATTATTCCAGTACCCTGCGCAGACGTGGGGCCCCCGGATAATCAGTTCGCCCACCTCGTCCGGACCGCACTCCGTCCCGTCTTCCCGCACCACCTTCACGTCTATGTGGAGGAGCGGGAAGCCCACCGAGCCAGGTTTGCGCCGGACGTCCTCCGGTGGGAGCCAGAAGGTGTTGGGGCCGGCTTCCGTCAGGCCGTAGCCGGTCTTGAAAGCCACGCCGCGCTCCCAGAACTTCTCAAAGACGGGCATCGGACAGGGCGCGCCGCCGCTGATAACCAGTTTTAGCCGGGAGAAGTCCGCCTCCTCCCAGCGGGGGTGCTGCTGGAGGACGATGAACATCGTCGGTACGCCGAAAAAGAGGGTCACCCCGGCGTCTCGGATGAGGTCAAAGACCTGGTCGGGGTCAAAGGTCTTGCAGACAATGCTGGTGCCGCCGACATAGACCAGCGGTGCGGTGAAGACGTTGAGGCCGCCGGTGTGAAAGAGGGGCGCGTTGAGAATCGCGACGTCGTCCGAAGTGAGCCCCCAGGAGACGACGGTGTTGACCGCGTTGGCCGTGATGGCGCGGTGGGTGAGAATGGCCCCTTTGGGAAGGCCTGTTGTCCCGCCGGTGTAGCAGATGACCCAGGGGTCCTCCCAATCCAGGTCCACCTCCGGCAGGGGATCGTCGGGGAACTCCTCCCGCTCGTCAAAGAGGACATCGTCCAAGCCCGCCACTTCGCCCAGGGCGACATAGTGGCGCAGGTCCGGCGCCTTGCCCCGCAGCGCGTTGGCCTGGGGGACGAATTCGCTCCCGTAGATCAGGGCGACCGGCGCTGCGTCGGCCAGCAGCCCCTCCAGTTCGTAGGGGGTGAGCCGCCAGTTGAGGTTCTGGAGAATCCCCCCGATGCGGCCCAGGGCGAACCAGATGTCCAGGTACTCCACACAGTTGTGGGCCAGGACCGCTACCCGGTCTCCCTTGCAGACGCCCAGTCGCTCCTGAAGGAACCGGGCGGTGCGGTTGACCGCGCGGCTCCACTCCCGGTAGGTGATAAGGCGGTTGCCGTTGAGGGTATCTACCAGCGCAACCTTGTTGGGCATCAGTTGCGCCCGCCGCCCGAGCCAGTCCCCGACAATCATCGCGGCTTCTCGCGCCTCATATTTCTCTGTTCCCGCTTCACGTCCCCACCACAATCCCCCCGTCCACCCGCAACACCGCCCCGGTGATGTACGAGGCTTCGTCGGAAGCCAGGAAGAGGTACGCATTGGCGATGTCGCGGGGGTCGCCCAGGCGGCCCAGGGGGATGCGGGCCTTCATCCCTTCCAGGACCTTCTCCGGCATCTGGCGGACCATATCGGTGAGGGTGAAGCCGGGGGCAACGACGTTGACCCGGATGCCGTAGCGGCCCAGTTCCCGCGCCCAGACTTTGGTCATCCCGATGACGCCAGCCTTGGTGGCGACGTAGTTGGTCTGGCCGAAGTTGCCGTCCAGTCCCACCACCGACGACGCGTTCAGGATGACCCCGCCGCCCTGACGAATCATATAGGGCACCACGGCCTGGGTACAGTTGAAGACGCCTTTCAGGTTAACCGCGACCACCCGGTCAAAATCTTCTTCGGACATCTGGCCGACGACCTGCCCGTCCTTATACTTGACCAGTTGGGCGTCCCGCAGGATGCCCGCGTTGTTGACCAGGATGTCTATCCGGCCGTAGCGAGCGGCGACATCGTCCACCCAGGCTTGGACCTCCTGCCGGTCCGTGACGTCCACCCGGTAAAAGGCGCCGTCGGGCCCCAGCATAGCAGCAGTCTGGCGGCCCAGTTCTTCGTTGACGTCGCAGATGACGACTCTTGCTCCCTCCTCGGCAAAGCGCAGTGCGGTCGCCTGACCGATTCCCGCTGCGCCGCCGGTGATGAGGGCGACCCGGCCTTTCAGGCGCATTCTCTTCCCTCCTCTGTGGACTCTCTTGCTTCGCTGACGGCTTCCACCCGCCGGACAATGAACGCCATCGCCTCCTCCAGGCGGGTGAAGCCGTATTGCTCTCCGGTCTGGATGTGGCGGACAATGCCGCGCCAGGCGCCAGGCGAGGTGTCCGACGAACGCTCGCGGATGAAACGCAGGATGAACGAGGCGATGGTCGTACCGGGCATGGCAGTGATGGGCGCGCGACAAAGGAGATGATTCAGATTAAGTATACAGCAAAGAGGTTACCAAGGAGTTACCAAGAGGTTACCGGACCGGAGGACATCGGCAAACCTCAGGGCGGGGCCTTCCCCTGCGCGGGCCGGCAGCGACCCTGCTCTGGCGAAACGTTCACGAGGACTGACAGATGGCTTCGTAGAGTTGAACGGTGGCGGGAGACGGCTCCACCTGCAGTTCGTCCCGCAGCCGCTGAACGCAGCGCGTGTAAACTCGCGCCGCCTGCGCCCGGCGGCCCGTCCGGGCGTAGGCCAGCATCATCCACCGGTACGCTGACTCCCAGCAGGGGTCTCGGGTCAGCACCTCCTGGCAGAGAGTCAGGACATCCTCCCAGGCCGCCCTCTGCGCCAGGAGTTCCGCCACCCGGTCGGCAGTGCGCAGGTAGAGGGCCACCAGCCGCTCCCGCTCTTCGCTGCACCAGTCCTCGTAGAGGCAGTCCTCCAGATAATCGCCCCGATAGAGAGTCAGCGCTTTCCGGTAGCACTCCAGCGCGCCCTCCGGATCCCGTTCCAGGAGACGGTCGCCTCCAGCGATGAGGGCCTCCAGTTCCTCCACGTCCAGCCAGAGGTCGGCTCCGGGCCGCAGGCCGTACCGGGAGCCGTCCCGGACGATGTAGGCGGAAGGAATCCCCTCCGGTCGGTCTGGCTCCAGGACCTTGCAGAGGGTACTCAGGGCCACCTTGAAATCCCGCCGGGCTGTCTCCGGGTCCTGGTCGGGCCAGAGCATTTCCAGAATCTGGTCCCGGTCCAGCATCCCGCGCCGATAGGTGAGGAGGACCTGGAAAAGACGACGGGCTTTCTCCCGCCGCCAGTCCGACGGGGCGACCTCCTGCTTCCCCCGCCAGACGCGAAATTCCCCCAGCGTCTGGACCTGCAACTGGTAGCCGGGGTGGAATTCCACGTTTTCCAGGCCCAAGGCGCGCAGCAGCCGCGCCGCACAGGCACGATGGATCCCTGCGCTGCGGGCGTAGACCAGAAGTGGGACGCTCATCCGGGGGTCGGGCGGGGCCAGGAGCGGCGCGCGGGTGAAGAGATAGTCGTAGCCCCAGGTGTGGACCAGCCGCAGGAGTTCCTCCAGGTCCCGCCGGAGCCGGGCCTCGTCTCCCGTCCGCCACCAGACCTGGCACAGCCACAGTCGCGTGACCGCCTCGCCGTAGGGGTCGCTGCACTCCCGAAAGGCGGCGAGGGCATCCGTCAGCCACTCCAGCGCGCGGGGAAACTCGCCCGCCAGGACGTAGCCGGCGCCCAGGGAGACCCGAATCAGGGCGGTAATCCACTCGTCCCCGGCCTGCTGGGCGATGGCGACCCCCTGACGGGCCGCCTCGGCGGCGGCGTCCAGTTCCCCCTGGAAGCCATGGGCCCGGCAGAGGCCCCAGAAGGCTTCCACCTTGAGGCGGGGAACTGCCAGGTTCTCACCGATGGCAATGGTCTCCTGGTAGCACCGACAGGCCTGGGCATATCCCTGGGGGGTATTCCGAATCAGCCAGGCATGCCCCTGCCGCATATAGCCGACGGCGGTCACAAAGGGGGAGTGCAGAAGTTGGCCTCGCTGTGTCCCCTCCACCGCGCAGCTGTAGGCCTCCTCCGCCTCTCCCTGGAAGGCCAGGATGAGGGAAAGAAGCAGCAACGTCTCCCGGTGGGCGCGGGGCCGAAGGACCGGCTCCCGACGCTCCCGCTCCGCCTGCTCTTCCAGCACCCGGCGCGCCTCGTTGATGCGTCCGGTGCGGAGCAGGACCCGGACGGACAGTTCGGCCTCCCCGGGCCCTTCCTCCCGCAGGGCGCGGGCCTGGGCACGCAACTGCTCCGCCTCCTCCGGACGGCCCAGGTTGAGCCGGTTCTCCGCCAGCAGTTCCAGCAGACGAGCGCGGCTCTCCCGGTCCTCCTGCCCGTCGGCTAAGCGGAGAGCCTCCTGAAGGATGTGCTCGGCCTGGGCGGGGTTGACGGTGTCCAGATAGACGCGCGCCTGTCCTCGCAGGGCCTGCCCGACGCCGCGCAGGTCACCCTGCAGACGGTATCGTTCTTCAGCCTGCCGGTACCAGCCCAGGGCCTCGTTGAAGCGGCTGCGCAGTCGGGCGATGTCCCCCAGGTAGACCAGCAGCGCCGGATGGGCCTCCAGCATCTCCGGGGGAAGGGCGCCAATCCAGAAGGCCAGGGTGTCCAGCCGCCCAGCCTGGACCATTTCGCGGCCCAGGTTGTCTATGAGGGCGGCCGCGCGCTCAAATTCCCGCGCGGCCAGGAGATGGTGGACCGCCTCCGTCCGGTCGCCCAGTTCCAGAAAGCACTGCGCAGCGCGCTGGTGGGCCTGGCGCGCGTCCTCCGGGGACAACTGCCGGTACAAGAACTCCCTGAACAAATGGTGATAACGGACGTGCCCTTCGCCCAGGTCTACCACAAAAAGCCCGTTTTCCACCAGGTATTCCAGCATCCGGGCGCTGTCGTCCGTCCCCCGCAGGCGGTCGCAGAGAGTGGGCGTCATCTCCCGCAGGACAGCGGTGGCGAAGAGGAAGTCCCGGACCGGCGAGGGCTGCTGCCGCAGGACTTCCTGGGCCAGATATGGGAACAGGCTCTCCGTTGGACCCGCAATGCGCTTCAGGGCCTCCGTCACACTGGCAGCGCCCCGGCTATGCATCGTCTGCCAGACCAGTTGCAGGGCGATGGGCCACCCCTCCGTCCGTTCGGCCAGAAGAGAGACTTCGGACGGGGGGAGGTCCAAGTCGTACTGTTGCTGAAAGAGGGCCGCGATTTCCCCCGGCGTGAAGGCCAGTTCGTCCTGACGAATCTCCAGGACCTCGCCCCGCGCCCGCCAGGCGATGAGAGAGGGAAGCCGCAAGGAGTGGCGACTGGAGAGGATGGTGTGAAGAGTAGGCGGCGCCCGACCGATCAACCGGTCCAGAAGGGAAAGGGTTTCCAGGGAACTGTTTAGCAGGTGCGCGTCGTCTATGACCAGCAGGTGAGGCGCCTCCAGATGTTTGGTCAGCCCGTCGGCCAGCACGTCCACCAAATGGACCCCGACCCCCTGCCCGCCTCGCTCTTCCAGGAGAGCCAGCGGGAGGTAGACCGCTTCGGGGCAGAGAGGCCGGAAACCGTGGAACAGGTGGGAGAGGAAGGTCACCGGATCGGCGTCCTCCGTATCCAGGTGGTACCAGACGATGGGGGTGCCTTTATCGGAGAGGGCCGCCAGAGCGGTACTCTTGCCGTACCCGGCACCGGCTTGGAGGATGGTCAGGCGATAATCCAGCGCCTCCAGCAGGCGCTGGGTGAGGCGCAAGCGAGCCAGTACCCGCCGATGGAGGCGGGGCGGGAGCAATTTGGTCCGGATAACGGCAACTTCTGGGGGCACAGCGGTCTTGTTAGACTTCATCGGAAACAGAATGCGAATAAATGCTGATAAACCCGGACTTTCCTTCGCCTCTGCACGCGTCCGAGACTTTCATCACGATGCCTGACGAGTTTCATTATATGATAAGTAGCCAGGAACGACAAGGGGCCGCGTTCTTTGCGCCCCAAATTGTCGGGCTTCCTTTGCCCAGCGGTAAACCCCCGGGCAACAAGCGGCGGCAGTCGCCCACCTGCAGGCCACGCTATTCTGTAGCGCTACCGACGTAAACGTTCGGGCCCAAAACTTCCGACGAAATTGGGACACGGGCCCTCCACGGTTCGGACGATTTCGCCGACGGAAATTTCTGTAGGGTGTCGCCCCAGGCGATAACCACCGCCGGGGCCTTTCACTCCCTGTGCTGACCCGACCTACTCCAGTTTCCGGAACAATTGGGCAATGTAGCTGGGGGAGAGGCCCTGTCGCCGGGCGATCTCGGCCCGGGGGATGGGGTGCTCTCCAGCGTAGAGGGCCACATCTACCATTGCCCGTACTGCGTATCGGCCTCGGATGGAAAGTTTCATAGCATCTTGATTGTAGCATAAGAGAAGTGTTTTTTCGCTGCAGCGGCTTTGCTACCGCAGCGAAAAACATATTTTTATACTTTCTTTTATGGCCTGGTGGGTCTGATTTTCCCGCAACGGGCAGAAAGGCCAAATTTGAGGGAGAGGGGGATCAGGGGGGAAGAAAGAGGCCCACTCAGATGGGTCGGATTGGGACCCCAAAACCTCACTTGTAAGCAGGGGGAAGGGGGAGTACGATCACTTCTTCGCGCGGCCAGTGTGGTACAACGTTGATTGCGGAATTGGGGGATTGGACTATAATTGTGGCAGGGGATGGAACGGAAACGAATCATTCTGGCTGCATTCCGACGGCCCTTTTGGCATCCAAACTGTCCGGGGGGTCTCTGAGTCAGGGTGAGTGGGGAATCATCCAGTGACTGTTCAGGAGTCCCGACTATGCCACAGTCCGGCATTTCCCGCAGCCTGCTGGTGTTCTGTTCGGTGCTCAGCCCGATCGTCGGCGGCGTTATTGGTTACTTCACGCTTCATCCCAAGGGCCTGCCCATCACCGTCATAACGCCGGACTCGACGCCGATGCCGACATCCACCCCCACACCGACCCCTCTGCGGGTCTATGTCTCCGGGGTCGTGCAGAACCCCGCAGTCTACCGACTCCCGCCGGGCAGTCTGGTGGAGAAGCCATCCGGGCCGCCGGGGGCCCTGCCCCTAATGCTGACCTCAACCGGATCAATCTGGCACATGAACTTCTGGACCAGCAGCAGGTTTACGTTCCCCGGCGGGGGGAGGAGAACCCGCTGCCCTCTATCTCCGGAGGTGTCCGTTTGGGCATCTCGTCCACCCAGACCGTTGTCAACATCAACACAGCGACTGTGGAGGAACTCCAGACTCTGCCCTGTATTGGTCAAACCCTGGCTCAGCGGATTGTCGCCTACCGTGAGATGGATGGTCCGTTCAACAGTGTGGAGGACCTTCTGCAGGTACCTGGCATCGGGGAATCTCTCTTTGCTGCCATCAAAGATTTCATCACTATAGGGCCATAGTCCTCTCCATAGTGGTTACTTGACAATGAACGAATTTCGTGGTAATTTGACGACAGTTTCTCATCACCCCCATCTCAAGGAGCGAAAGGATGGCAGAAAAAACCCGTACCGACCGGATCATGGAGCGTCTACGCAATCTCCAGATGGGCACCCCTGATATTGAGGCTTCCGCTCT
>DAOTWK010000333.1:0-5019 GCA_034435815.1 Anaerolineae bacterium
GCGGCTGCGCCGCCCGCCGCAACATTCGGCCTCCCGGTTGACCGCTGCGCGCTGTTGGGCTATAATCAAAATCCGGGCGCGTACCATCGGTGCAGGCCCGGAGGAACGAATAAGGTGGGTATAACCTTACCCTCTCCACCCCAGAGAACCGAGGAGACATGCTGGGCCGAACTCCTTCCAGCCGGAACGGTGCATCGGGTCTGTTAATCTGGATTGGGATGCTGTTGCTGATGGCCGGAGGGGTGGTGGCCGGACCCCATCTGGTTTCCGGGATACCGTTGCCTCTGGCCTCCCCGTCGCCATCTGGCGCTCTCACTGCTTCCCCATCGCCACCCACGGTAACGCTGACCTATACGGCGATACCGACACCCGCTCCAACGGCCGCGTTGCCTCCCACCCTGACGCCGACTCCATTGCCCCCTACCCCCACTCCGACCCCGGCCATTTATCTCCCCACCCGTATCGTCATCCCCTCCGTGGGCATAGATGCGCCCGTGATCCCGACCCACTGGGAGATGCAGGAAGTGGCCGGGGACCAGCACCCGGTGTGGGTGGTCCCGGATGCGCCCTACGTCGGCTGGCACGAGACCTCCGCCCCGCTGGGGTGGCCGGGGAACACCGTCCTCAACGGCCATAACTGGCCGGAGAACGGGCCGTTCCGGTTCCTGTACAAAGTCCAGCCGGGCGACCCCCTCATTGTATATTCCGGTCACCTGGTCTTCCTGTATCGGGTGGATGAAGTACTTCTGTTGCCGGAGGCGGGGCAACCGCTGGAAGTTCGGCAGGCCAACGCCCGCTATATTCAACCCACCGATGATGAGCGGGTGACGCTGGTCACCTGTCATCCTTACGGGAGCATTCGTTTTCGCCTGATTGTGATTGCGCACCCGGCAGAAATCCCCGCGCGCTACCAGCAACTGGAAGCGCCATAAGGAGGCGGTATGGGTTTTCTGGACCACCCACTGATAGACCGGGTCCGACGGAATCATGCCCTGGAGCATGCAACCATTCACATCCTCTCCCGTCGCTATCGGGACCTGCACGTGATGGGGCGGTCTACCCCGAACGGGTTCATCCTGTACGGCGACCTCCCGACCGATGCCGTCTATGAGGCTGTACAGGAGGCGCTGGAGCGGCTGCGGGCCGGTGAGCACCAACTGGCGGTCCACCCCACTTGTGGCACCAACGCCGTCGTTGCGGGCACGCTGGCGGGGCTGGGGGCCTTTCTCGTGCTTTCCCCCCGCCGCCGCAGCGTGGCCGAATGGCTGGGCCGCTTGCCGACAGTCATTCTCTTCACCACCCTGGGCTTCATCCTGGGGCAGCGGCTGGGGCTGGCCCTTCAGGCTTCTCTGACTACCGATCCGCGCGTGAGGACCCTGCACGTGGTGGCGATCGTTCGGGAAGAGCGCGGCCCCATAGTTCTTCATCACGTCTACACCGAGTCGTAGATGGATAGCCCCCGCTTCTACATCTTCCACGGCAGCGACGAGTTCACCCGCAGCGAGGCGGTCACCGACCTGCGCCGCCGCATGGGGGAACTGGGAGAACTGAACACCGTCCACCTGGATGGACGGACGGTGACCCTGGAGGAGCTCCGTCGCGCCTGCGAGACGGTGCCGTTTCTGGCCGACCGGCGGCTGGTGCTGGTGACCGGTCTCCTGACCCGGCTGGGGCGCGGGAAAGAGCGGGCGCTCCTGGAAGGGGTACTCCGTCTTCTCCAGGCTCTACCGGAGACGACCCGTCTGGTTTTTATAGAGGACGGTTCCCTTCCTGGCGACCATCCCGTCCTGAAATATGCCGCCGGGCGGGAGGAGGGGTACGTCCGACAGTTTGAGCCACCCTCTCCGGAGGCGCTCCCCGGCTGGATACGGGCGCGCGCCCGTCTCCACGGCGGAGAGATGGAGCAAGAAGCGGCCATCCACCTCGCTCAGGTCATCGGTCCCGGTGACCTGCGCCTGCTGGACGGGGAAATCGCCAAACTGGTCACCTACGCCGGGTCTGGGCGAGCCGTTACTCTGCAGGATGTGGCGCAATTGGTCCCGTATGTCCAGCAGGCGGTGGTATTTGATCTGGTGGACGCGCTGGGCCGGCGCGAGGGTCGGCAGGCCGCCATTCTCCTCCACCGCCTCCTGGACGCGGGGGAAAACCCGATGGGCATTCTGGCGATGGTCGTCCGCCAGTTCCGTCTCATTATCATGGTGAAAGACCTGAGCGGGCGAGGGGAGAACCCGGCATCCATTGCCCAACTGCTGGGAACTCACCCCTTCGTCGCCCGAAAACTGCACGCCCAGAGCGCCAATTTCACCCTCACCCAACTGGAACGCATCTACCGGTATCTGCTGGACCTGGACGTGGCAATCAAAACCGGAGATATGACCCCCGAAACCGCGCTGGACCTGCTGGTGGCGGGGCTGGGGGAGTAGATAGTTCGGGATGACGTGCCAGGCACTTCTAAAAGTGCCTGGCACGTTCCGAAAGATGCGAAAAACGGAGGCTGTGATGACCCGACATCCGCACCTGGACCCTTCGCCGTTTCTGCTGGAAGGCGGGCCGATTGGCATGCTGCTCATTCACGGTTTCACCGGCTCCCCGCCGGAGATGCGTCTGGTGGGAGAGTACCTGCACCAGCGTGGCATCACCATCTATGCCCCCCTTCTCCCTGGCCACGGGACGACGGTAGAAGACATGAACCGCTGCCGCTGGACCGACTGGACGGGGCATGTGGAAAAGGCGCTGACCGACCTGCGTGCCCGCTGCGAAAAGGTTTTCGTTGGCGGACTCTCCATGGGGTCGGTGTTGACCCTGTACTTGGCGGCGCACCACCCGGAACTGCCTGGCGCTGTCGCCTACTCCCCGGCGACCATCGTCGCCGACCGACTCATCTATATGACCCCCGTCCTCAAGTATTTCATCCCCCGGCGGCCCAAATCACCGGATAAGGATCTGACCGACCCGGAGGCGGACCTGCGCCTTTGGAGTTACGAGGAGAACCCCGTCTTTGCGGCCCACGAACTCCTCAAACTGCTCTTCCGGGTTCGACGGCTACTCCCCCGGGTGACCTGCCCACTGCTGGTCATTTACAGCACCTTAGACCAGACCATCCACCCCCGCAGCGGCCCGTACACGTATGAGCGAGCGGGCTCCCGGGATAAGGAACTGGTCACCCTGCACAACTCCGGCCACTGCATCACCGTAGATAGCGAATGGGCGTTCGTGGCCGAGAAGACCTATCAGTTCATCCAGAGTCATCTCTGATGCCCGACCTGTTTGCCTCTCTGCCATCCTTGGAGGGTGCCCACCCGTTGCTGACGGGGCGGCGAATTGCCCTGATCGGCGTCTCGGTCCTCCTGCGGGATGATGACGCCTGGTACTTTGAGGTTCAGCGCCCCCGCCGCTGGGCCCGCCGCCCCAACGGTGTCCTCTCGATAGGCATCGGCGGCATTGGCGGTGGCCTGCAGGCCGGGGAGGATGCCCTGACTGCCCTACGGAGGGAGGTGCAGGAGGAACTGGGGGTGGATTTGACGTTGGAGGTGCCGCCCCATACCGTCCTGCTCCACCAGTGGCGGGTGGCGGGCTATCTGGAGGCCACCTCCGGCCTGCCGGAGGCCTGCCCCTATATCATTAACCTCCTCCCGCCCCAATTGGGCGGTTCCGAGATGCCGGACGCGCTGGCGATTGTGACCTTTCTGGGCCGGCCGCTGGGCCGCCCCCGCCGGGGCGACCTTTTCGGCCTGCTGACGGTCACCCCGGAAGCCCTTTCCGAATTTCTGGATACTCCCGAATGGCCGCTGGAAGCGGTCCAGGCCCACCCCGGCCTGAGTCTGGACCTGGCCTCTGAATTGCCCCCTGGCTGTGTCCTCCGCCCCATTCTCACCGCGCGGGCGTTCCGGGTGGTGATGGGGCGGGAGCCGAAGATGGGTGGCTGATGAGTTTCGCCTGGCCCCTACTTACCCGAGAAGGTGGAAGAGGTAAAGTTCGGGGCGGGCGACGAAGCCGTCCGCCCCAAACCCCCATTCTACGGAGGAGGCAGGGGGCGAGGCAAAAAGGGCCTCCAGCAGCCTACGCGACAGAGCGACCACGTTCCTCACCCGTGAGAATAGCACCCTATCGCGGGAAACTTGTAATGACGTGAACAACATTCTGACAAATTTTGGGACAATCCCCGTGCTGGTTGCGCCGTTCATTAAGGTGTGGTATACTTGACTTGCTGCGAATCCGCTGGTTTGAACCTTTTGCCTCTCAACGCGGTATTATATTATGGAATCTCAAACTTCCGATCAATCAGCCGTTCCGGACGGCGTGCTGGTTGCCCGGCTGCGTCGGGGAGAAACGGCAGCACTGGCCGAGTTATACGAGAGGTATAAAACCCCCATTTTCCGCACCGCCCTGGCGATCACCCGGGACGAGGGAGCTGCGGAGGACATTCTTCAAGAGTGTTTCGTTCGGCTCCTCACCCACGCTGAGCGCGTCCGCACCGATGCTCCGGTAGGGCCATGGCTCTACCGGGTGGCGATTAACCTGAGTTGCGATTGGGTGAATCATCGGCAACGCTGGTCAGCCATGCTGAGTAAACTGGTAGAGCGCTGGACCGCTCCCCTCCGCGTGGAAAGGACGGTTGAGGAACGAGAAATTCAGGAAAGGGTCCGGGAAGCCATCCGTAACCTGCCCCTTCCTCAGCAAGTGGTGATTGTGCTCCACTATCTGGAGGGCTTGAGCCTGAAGGAGATAGCCGACATTTTGGAGGTCCCAGAAGGAACGGTCAAATCCAGACTCTATTACGGCCGGGAGGCGTTGAAGGAGTACCTGGCGGAATGGCAGCCCCGGCGTGGTGTGGTGTACGAACTGACATAGATCTATGGATGGACTGGACGTACTGATTGCTCAATCGCTACAATCTCGCTGGAGACACCGGGAGCCATCTTCGCGTGTCTGGCGGCGGATCCGCCGACGTATCGCCCTGCTGACCTCCCAAGAAATCCCCAATGAGTACTTTCTCAATTATCCCCTGCGCCCACGGTC
>DAOTWK010000334.1:0-4358 GCA_034435815.1 Anaerolineae bacterium
CTGGGATTTCTCCTGGGATTTCTCCTGGGATTTCTCCTCTGCACCCTTTTCCAGCCGTGCGGCCAACTCTTTCAGCCGGGCCAGCACCCGTGCGTGCAGCGTCCCCTCCGGGAACTGTCCCTTCTCATCCCGGGCGCCGGCCGGGATGCCCGTCAGGAGTTCAATCCCCTCGTCTACCGTTGTCACCGGATAGATATGGAATTTCCCTTCCGCCACGGCCTGGACGACCTCGGGGTCCAGCATCAGGTTGCGGACGTTGGCCGCCGGGATGATGACGCCCTGGTCGCCCGTCAGGCCTCGTTCCTTGCAGACTCGGAAGAAGCCCTCTATTTTGTAGGTCACGCCACCGACGGGCTGGACCCGCCCCTGCTGGTCCACCGAACCGGTGACGGCGACCCCCTGCTGCAGGGGGGCGTTCGCCAGGACGGAGAGAAGGGCATAGAGTTCGGCCAGCGAGGCGCTGTCGCCGTGGACCTCGTCGTAGGTCTGCTCAAAACTGAGGCTGGCGGAGAGGGTCATCGGCTGGTCAGTGGCGTACTGACCGCCCAGGTAGGCGGCCAGGGTGAGCACGCCCTTGCCGTGGGTGGGGCCGCTCAGTTTGACCTCCCGCTGGATGTCCACCACACCGCTGCGGCCCACGTAGGCGCGGGCGGTAATCCGGGTGGGGCGGCCAAACGTGTGGTCGCCGACCATGTGGATGCTCAACCCGTTGACCTGTCCCACTACGGCCCCCTCGGTATCTACCAGGAGGGTGCCCTCGGTGATGATGCGGCGGATTTCTTCCTCCACCCGGTTGGCCCGATAGGTGCGCTCGGCGATGGCCCGCTCCACATCCTCTCCCGTCACTACATCCCGCCCGGCCTTTCCGGCCCAGTAGTCGGCCTCCCGCAGGAGGTCGGTCACCTCGCCAAAGCGGATGGAGAGGCGGTTCTGGTCCTCCGCCAGCCGGGAGCCGTATTCCACCACCCGCGCCACACCGGTCCGGTCAAAGGGGCGCAGCCCCTCCTCCTCACAGCGGGCGCGGATGAAGAGGGCGTAGAGATGCTCGTTCTCCGGCGTCCGCTCCATTTCGGTGGAGAAGTCGGCCTTGACCTTGAACAGTTCCCGGAACTCCTCGTCCAGGGCGTAGAGGAGGTAGTAGAGGTAGGGGCTGCCCATCAGGATGACCTTGACGTCCAGCGGGATGGGCTCCGGGTCCAGGCTGACGACGGAGACCGGGCTAGCGGCGCGGTCTTCCAGGCGGATGACACCTTCGGAGAGGGCGCGCTTGAGCGACTGCCATGCCAGGGGGTCGGCCAGGACGTCCCGGGCCTGGAGGACCAGGTAGCCACCGTTGGCGCGGTGGAGGGCCCCCGCGCGCAGGAGGGTGAAGTCGGTGACGGGGACGCCCATGCGGATTTCGTACTCCGTCCGCCCGATGAGGTTGGCGTAGGTCGGGTGGGTCTCTACCACCACCGGCGCGCCCTGCTGCTGGCTGTTATCCACCAGCAGGTTGACCAGGTACCGCCCGAACGGCGGCGCGAGGGGCGCTCTGGGGGGCTCCGGAGTGGGTTGCTCCGTCTGCTTGAACTCCTCTGCGCGCCGGATGATGTCGGCGCGCACCTCTTCCAGGTATTCGCCGACCTCCTCGTATTCGGCGTAGCGGGCTTTCAGTTCGTCCACCGCGTGGCCCACCGTCGCGGCTGCCACTTCCTGGTCCAATTTCTGGAGGGCCTCCCGGGCAATCTGTTCCTGCTCCCGCAATCGTTGGACCGTCTCCTCCGCCAGTGGCTCCAGTTCCCGGTACTGGGCGGCATAGCGCTCCCGCTCTTCGTCCGGCAGGGCCTGAAAGGCCTCCTGGGGAAGGAGACGGCCCTCTTTGAGGGGGACAATGGCCAGGCCGGAGGGGGCGCGCACCACAGCGAAGGAGCGCTGGCGGGCCTGGGCATCCAGTTCCTTTAGCAGGGTTTCCTGGGCTTCCTGGAACCGTTGCTCTACCTGACGGCGGGCCTCCTGATAGGTCTCGCTCTCAAAGGCCCGGGGGATGGTCTGGCGGAGTTGGGCCACCAGCGCGGCCATATCGTCCCGGAAGCGGGCGCCCATGCCGGGAGGGAGACGGATGGCCCGGGGACTGCGGGGTTGCTGGAAGTTGTGGACGTAAATCCAGTCGTCGGGCGGGGGCTCCTGGGCGGCCCGCTGGGCCAGGAAGCGCAGGATGGTGGTAGTACGGCCCGTCCCCCCCGGCCCCAGGACGAAGATATTATAGCCTGGGGCCTCCATATCCAGCCCGAACTCAATGGCCCGCGTGGCCCGGGGCTGACCGATGATGTCCGGGACCAGCGGAAGTTCGGCCGTTGTCTCAAAAGAGAACTGCTGAGGGTCGCAGATGCGACGGAGTTGCTCAGGAGTCAGTTTGCTGGGTATGGACATAGTCTGGACCTCCCGGTGGCAGGGGTTACATTGGACTTTGTTGGAAACCAGATGCAGATGAACATAGACGGGGATGGCTCATTTTCCAACCGAGATTGGTTTACACCTTTTGCCTGCGCTAAAATTGCTGCCTTTTGCCCTCACCTCACCCCCTGCTCCCTCCCCTCTCCCTCGCCTTTGGCGGCGGGGGAAGGGAAAATGGGAGGACTTTGGGGCGGGCGGCTTCGCCGCCCGCCCCAAAATCCTTTATCCCCCTCTCCCCGGGTCACATGCCAGGGAAGAGGGAGGACAGGGGGAAATGAGGAGCAGCAAGGCCCATGCGGATGCAGAAAGTGTCAATAGATAATGAACCAGCCCCACGGATTTTTTCTTATCCACACTGCCGGAGACGGTGAAGGAGAACAAGGCAGAACAGTTCTCTCAGCAATTGCAAGGACTGATAGGGATTATAGCACCTGGTGGGAGGGGTGTCAAAGGGGAATTTGGGGTTAGCGTCTGAGGAGCGCGACCGCTCCTCCGGCCGCCAGGACCAGTCCGGCACCCAGCGCGCCCAGGATGAGGCCCAGGCCGACGCCCATCGGGGCCCCGTAGAGCGCGGCGAATATGGGCCGCACACGGAGAAAGGCCAGAAGCGGGAGCAGCCAGCCCACGAGGGCCAGCAAAGCCACCAACCCGCCCCGCACCCGCTCCGGCAGACGTCCGGCCCACGGGCTCAGGAGTGCCAGTCCACAGAACCCCACCGTCAGAAATAGTTGCCCCCGGTACAGGGGATCCCGCCAAGCAGTGAGGATGGGCGGATAAGGGGGGAGCATGGTTAGCGAAAGGGTAGCGCCCAACAGGGGAGCCCCGTAGCGGAACAGCCCGCGCGGCCGGATGCAGAGGGTCGGGGCCAGTGCCAGCACCAGCGCCGGAGCCAACAGAGGGAGGAGGAACACTTCGCGGGCCATGCGGACCACCCCGTCCCGCACCGGCGGCAGCAGCCGGACCACGACAAAGAGGTCCAGCGCATTCAGCCGGAGCGCAGCGGCCCGATGAGGAATCCAGGGAGCCACTGCCCCTGCCAGAACCAGCAGGGCGCCCAGCGTCAGCAGCCAGGGGGTCCAGCGGCGTATCATCAGTTGGTCATCCTGAGTCGGTAGCCAGTAGCCATCTACGTCTGGGGTCTCTGGTCTACTACCGGTTTTCCAGCCGGAAGCCGTGCCCCCGCACCGTGATGATGTACTCATGCTGGGGGTCCAGTTCGGCCAGCCGTTCCCGCAGCCGACGGACCAGGGCGTCTATCGCTTGTTCGGAGACGCCCCGGACGTCTTCATCGGGCCAGACGGCGCGGACGACGTCCTCCCGGGAGACGACCTGGCCCCGGGCGTCCAGGAGGACAGTCAGCAACCGATACTGGGCCGGAGAGAGAGGCGGGGAGAGTTCCTGCCCACCAACAAATACCCGCCGCCCGGCTCGGTCCACCCGAATCCCCCGCACTGGCCCCTCTCCACCCAGCGGGAGCGTCGCGTCCGAGCCGACAAAGGTCATCTTCACGCAGAGAGCGAACTGAATCTCATCCCCATCTTGAAGGAGACGAGGGGTATCCCGTACCTCCTCCCCGTTCACCCAGGTGCCGTTTTTGCTGCCCAGGTCGTAGAGGAGATAGCGGCCGTCGGCCGTCCGCTCAATGCGGGCATGATGGCGGGAAATCTGCCGCTCGGGGAGGACGATATCGCAATCCGGCCCCCGGCCGATGAGCACCTGGTCTTCCTGAATCAGCCACCGCTGACCGGCCGTCTCCCCCTCCAGGATGACCAGCATGGGGACCCCTGTTTCTTCCATATCCCCTCAGCCAGAAAATCGGATGTCCACCCGCCGCAAGGTATTGGCGTTGGTCACCACCGTCACCGAGGAGGTGGCCATGGCGATTTCCGCCAGCACCGGATGCATCCAGCCCACGACGGCCAGCG
>DAOTWK010000335.1:0-12751 GCA_034435815.1 Anaerolineae bacterium
CGGCGGCGGCCGAAGGCCGCCGCCGCAAAATCCATCACCGGCTACATCCCCCACCGATGCACGTCCTTGCGCGTGGGCGGGGCCTCCGCCGCCACCTCCTCCGCCGTCGCGCCCGCAAAGACCCCCAGCGGAACCTCCACGAAGAGAGGCCGCCGCACGCTCTCGGTGACCTCTTCTAGCGATACCCCCTCCTCCCGGAAGATGCGCAGAATCAGGTTGGTGCAGGTCTTGCCGCCACAGGCGCCCATGCCTGCGCGGGTGATGCCCTTGATGTGGTTCATATCCCGCAGGCCAGCGCGGATGAGCGCCCGAATCTCCCCCACCGTCACCCGCTCGCAGCGGCAGACAATCTCATCCTCCAGCATTCGGGAGACGTACACCGCCTCCGGCTCCGCCACCGCTGGCTCCTGGACCCGAATCCCAGCGATGCGGCGGGCGATCTCCCGGGGCGCCCGTACCCGCACCAGCAGCGCCCGGTCGGCAAACTTCGGCGCCCGGACCTTCACTACCTCCACGTTGCCCAGGACAGTCCCCTCTGTATCCAGAACCGTCACCACATCCCCCTCGCGGATACTCCCCGGCGGGAACTCGTAGGGGATGGTGACAGTGGGGTACTCTGGGTTCTGGCGGTAGTCCACCAGCGTGACCGCCAGCCCCGGGCAGATGGCGACACACTGCTCGCAGCCGATACACCCTTCACCGATATATTCTGGCAGTCCCCGAATATCCTCCCCTTCAATGACGATGCACTTCTGCGGGCAGACGGAGGTACAGGGATTGCAGGGAATCTCCTGGGCGCAGTGGAGGACCGGAAAGACTCCCTCTTCCTTCTCCGGGATGTCCTCCCGGACCACCGCGCCGGGGCGGGATTTGAGGACTTCTGCGATGCGGTGCCACTCTGGCGGCACCTCCCCCACATCCCGACCCAGGGCGCGGGCGATCTCCAGCCCCCGGATGCGTCCGGTGAACATCGCCGCCGATGCCTCGGCGATTTCCTCCGCGTCCCCCGCTGCATAGACTGGCAGGCCGAATTCCTTCGCTTTACGGTAGAACTCGTCCACCGGATCCAACCCAACGGCGATAAGTACCGTGTCGCAGGCGAAGGTCTTTTCGGTACCCGGGATCGGCTGCCAGCGGTCGTCAATGCGGGCGATGGTGACCGATTCCACCTCCGTCTCTCCGTTGGCGCTGAGGATGGTATGGGAGGTGTAGATGGGGACGCCCATGCGGACCAGTTTGTCCTTGTGGACCTTGTAGCCGCCGCACTCGGGGAGCGCCTCGCAGAGGCCCACTACCTGGATGCCGGCCTGGAGGGCGTGGTAGGCCGCAATGAGGCCCACGTTCCCCCCGCCCACGACGAAGAGCCGCCGGGCCGCGCGCACCAGGTCCCGGTTCACCAGCGTCTGGAACGCGCCCGCGCCGTAGACGCCGGGGAGGGTATTGCCCCGGAAGACCAGCGACTTCTCCCGCGCGCCCGTCGCGACCATGAGGACGTGGGGCTGAACCAGCATATAGCGGTTGCCGTCCCGCAGGACCCCTACCTTTCGGTCCGAGAAGACCGCCAGGGCAGTGGAGTTCAGCCAGACCTGCACGTTCTCGTATTGGCGGACCTCCTCTTCCAGTTTGGTGGCGATGTCTATGCCGCGCGTCCCGGCGTAGCAGGCGTCCACCGACCCGAAGAACTTGTGGGTCTGGAGGACCAGTTTGCCGCCCAGGCGGTGCTTATCGTCCACGATGAGCGTCCGGACGCCGGCCTTGGCCAGTTCAATGGCGGCGGAGAGGCCCGCCGGGCCGCCGCCGATGATGAGGCACTCCACCTCCACCGTCTCTATGGGGCGCATCTGGGGGACACTCTGGACATCGGGGAGGACGGGTTTGCCGTCCAGCGGCTCCACGCGCATCCCAGGGCGGACCAGCGTCATGCAAGACTTGACCGGCAGGCCGTCGGCGACGACGGTGCACTGGGCACACTGCCCGTTGGCGCAGAAGATGCCCTGAGGGGCGTTGTCTTTATGGTGGTGTCCGAAGATGCGGACGCCGTTGGCGAAGAGAGCCGAGGCGATGGTCTCTCCTTCGCGGGCTGTCATCTCCTGTTCTTGCCAGAAGAAGGAGAACGTCGGTCGGGGCTCTACCGGGAGAATGGGATGAGCGGTGATGCGGAAATCGTCCGATGACATGTTCCCTCCAAATTGGAAAACGGGGAAATCCAACCCGTCGTCTGTGGTCTGTCGTCTGCCGTCCATAATTGTATCGGGATTTGGTATGGGTGCAAGCGGCATCTTGCAGAGATATGGTTCTGTGTTAGAATTTACCACACAGGGAACGAGGATGTGGAGCGGACTTTCGGGATTCAGCCTGCGGCGGCTGCTGATCGGCAGTCCGCTGGCGACGGCCCAACTGAAGCATGAGCGGCTGACCAAAGTCAAGGCGCTGGCGGTCTTCGCCTCAGACGCGCTCTCCTCCACGGCCTACGCCACGGAGGAGATTCTGCTGGTGCTCATCCTGGCCGGAAGCGCGGCGGTCCAGCTGGCCTGGCCTCTCGCGCTGGGCATTGCCACCCTGCTGGCCATCGTGGCCTTCTCCTACTACCAGACCATCCACGCCTACCCTGGCGGCGGTGGGGCCTACATCGTCGCCCACGACAACCTGGGACAGTTGCCCGGGCTGGTGGCGGCAGCGGCTATCCTCACCGACTACGTCTTGACTGTCGCAGTGAGCATCAGCGCGGGGGTGGCGGCGGTGACCTCTGCTTCCCCGAACCTCTATCCGTACCGGGTGGAGATGGGCCTGGCGCTCATCGCCATCATCACTATCCTGAACCTACGGGGGGTGCGGGAATCGGGAACCATCTTCTCCATCCCCACCTATTTCTTCGTTACTATGACGCTGGGTATGCTGGGCGTCGGGCTGTACCGTTGGATTTCAGCGGGGATGCCCCCGGCTGCGCCGCCCCGTATAGACTATCCTGCTACCCATGCGTTGACCCTCTTCCTCATCCTGCGGGCCTTCTCCAGCGGCTGTGCCGCCCTGACGGGTGTGGAAGCTATCGCCGACGGGGTGCCCGTCTTCAAGCCGCCGGAATCCCGAAATGCGGGCCGGACGCTGGCTGCTATGGCTTTGCTCCTCATCACGATGTTCCTGGGCATCACCTTCCTGAGCCATCAGTTCGGCATCGTGCCTGATGAAGAAACCCACGAGACTATCATCTCCCAACTGGGGCGGTCGGTCTTCGGCGACGGCACGGTTCTGTATTACCTCTTCCAGGCCGCGACGATGCTCATCCTGGTCCTGGCGGCCAACACTGCTTTCGCTGATTTCCCGCGCCTCTCCTACTTTCTGGCCCGAGACCGGTACATGCCCAACCAGTTCGCCCTGCTGGGAGACCGGCTGGTCTTCTCCAACGGGATTCTGGCGCTGGCGCTGGCGGCCTCCACGCTCCTGGTTGTCTTTCAGGGGAAGACGACTCGCCTGATCCCCCTCTACGCGGTCGGGGTTTTCCTTTCGTTCACTCTGTCTCAGTCCGGGATGGTCGCGCACCGATTGCGAAAGCGGGGCGCTTACTGGTGGCTGAAAGCCCTTATCAGCGGATTTGGTGCCACTGTGACCGCAGTGGTTCTTCTTATTTTTATTGTTACCAAGTTTGTCTACGGCGCCTGGATTGTCGTCGTCTGGATTCCCATTTTTATTGGGTTCTTCCTGGCGGTCCACCGCCACTACCGGGACGTGGCCGCCCAACTCTCGCTGGAGGCCTTCGGGAGCCCGCCACCGGTCCGACGGCATCGGGTGATTGTCCCCATCGCCGGAGTCCACCGGGCCGTCATCGCGGCGCTCAACTATGCCCGTTCCCTTTCGGACGACGTGACCGCCGTATATGTGGAGACCGACCCCAACGAGACGCCAAAAATCCGGCGCAAATGGGAGGAGTGGGGGGACGGCGTCCCGCTGGTGGTGCTCCCCTCCCCATATCGGTCCATCATCGGTCCGCTGGTGGAGTATGTGGACCGGATAGACGACCGTCGACGACGGGACCAGGTGGTGACGATTGTGCTGCCGCAGTTTGTCCCGTCGAAGTGGTGGCACCATCTCCTGCATAACCAGACGGCCTGGCTGATCCATCTGGCCTTCCTCTTCCGGCGGGAGGTTATGGTCACCCACGTGCCGTTCCATTTGCATGCGAATCACCACTAGTCCCATTTAGTCGTTGGGGCAGGTCTGCTGAGTCAGCAGGCCGTCCAACGGCGGCGTTACGAGTATTTTCCCTAAACCAACTTCAAAAGGAGGCTAACGTGTTCGGAAGAGAGGAAAAGAAAACCGAAAGAAGGCCACAGCCCCCGGCTGCTGCGCCAGCGGCTCCAACAGCACCGGCTGCCCGCATTGAGACGGTCATCGGCCCCAATGCCCATTTCCGGGGAAACCTGATCTCCGAAGGGGGCATCCGCATTGATGGCATCTTTGAGGGGACCATTCAGACGACTGGCAACCTGGTTATTGGCGAATCAGCCAAAGTCATCGCAGATATTCAGGCCAATAACATCTCCATTTCCGGGGCCGTAAAGGGGAACATCACCGGTAACCGGGTGGAAGTACTGGAGACGGGTCGGGTCTGGGGAGACCTGACGGTGAACTCCCTCCTGGTCAGCGAGGGGGCCTATCTGCGGGGGCAGACCACGATGCATACCGATATTGAACCCCCGTTGATTGAGCCTCCCAAGCAGAGCCCAGCACCCGCCGCTGGCCCTTCTGGCCCGGCACCGGGAACCATCGTGGATGTGGAGCCCGCGCGTCCAGAAGAGGAGATCTAATCCTCCGGGCCATTTGACACCTTGGGCGTCTTGTGTTATGATAGACGCCACATTGCAGAAAACGCCAGAATCCAGGAAACCTACGAAAGCGAGGCCGAAATCAAACGAAGACCGCCCAAAAAATTTAAGCGTGACCTGCGCTACGCCTACCGCATCAACCGCGAGATTCAAGCGCCACAGGTGCGACTGATTGGCCCGAACCGGGAGCATATCGGTATCGTCTCCCTCCAAGAGGCGCTGGAGCAGGCCCGCAAGGCGAATCTGGACCTGGTGGAGATTTCCCCGAACGCCAACCCGCCGGTGGTCCGCATTGTAGATTACGGAAAGTTTATCTACGAGCAGACCAAAAAAGAGCGGGAGGCGCGGCGCTCTCAGAAGTTGGTGGAGGTGAAGGAAATCCGCCTGCGTCCGAAAACGGACGACCACGACCGGGCCATCAAAGTGCGGGATGCCCGCCGTTGGCTGGAAGAGGGTATGAAGGTCAAAGTGCGGGTCCGCTTCCGGGGCCGGGAAATCACCTACCCCGAACTGGCTATGGAGCAATTACAGGAAGTGGCGAAAGAGGTGGCTGACATTGCGGTGGTGGAGCAGGCCCCGAACATGGAGGGGCAGACGATGTTGATGATTCTGGCGCCAAAGCCAAAGAAAGCAGCGGGAGGTCAGCAGAGCGAGGTGAAGCGTGCCGAAGATCAAAACCCATAAGTCTACATCCAAACGATTCCGCATCAGTCAGGGTGGAAAGGGGAAACTGATGCGCACCAAATTGGGAAAGTCCCACCTGCGCCGAAAGAAGAGTGCGCGGGCCCGGCGGCTCTACGATGAGATGCTGGTCGTGGAGTCCCCGGCGGTCCGTGAACGTGTGAGTCGCCTGGCACCGTATCTGAGAGAAAAGGGGAAGTGAGGCCGTGAGAGTCAAAGGAGGATTCCGAACCCGTCGTCGTCATAAGAAAATCATCCGCCAGACCAGCGGCTACTATGGCACCCGCCATCGCCTCTGGCGTCGCGCCAATGAGGCGTGGATGAAGGCGATGTGGTACGCCTATCGGGACCGCCGACAGCGGCGGCGGGACCTGCGGCGGTTGTGGATTCTGCGCATCAATGCGGCTGCTCGCCAGCACGGTCTCTCCTACAACCGCTTCATCGCCGGTCTCAAGCGGGCCGGTGTGGTGCTGGACCGGAAGGTGCTGGCCGACATCGCCGTGCGGGATGCTCCTACGTTCGCTCGTCTGGCTGAGATGGCCCGGCAGGCATAGGCCCAAGCCATCTTGCTCTATCCTGTTCCAGAGAAGGGCCGCTTCGGCCCTTCTTTTTGTTTGGGGAGAACTGGCGCTTTTCCCCAATTCGGGGTAAGATTATATCCGGAGCAAGCCATGCGGCGCTGGTCACCCGCCCGATTCCAAGAAGCATTGGATCATATCATCCAGGCCCTTCACCCTTATCGTCCGCAGAGGGTCATCCTCTTCGGCTCTTTTGCTCGCGGGGATTACCATGGGATGAGCGATATAGACCTGCTCATCATCAAAGAGACGGACCGACCATTCGTGGAACGAATCGGCGAGGTTCTGGCTCTCTTTGACTCGCCGCTCCCCATAGAACCGTTGGTCTACACACCAGCCGAATTTGCCCACATGGTGGAGGAGCGGAACCCATTTATTGAGCAGGTACTACGGGAGGGGACGGTCATTTATGAATCGGAATCTTCACGAAGCCTGGCGGTGGTTATCTCAGGCCCACTATGATATAGAGGCAGCAGCGCTGAACGCCCGGGAAGGGTTTGCTGCTCTGGCCTGTTTCCTGGCCCAGCAGGCCGCAGAGAAAGCATTGAAAGCATACCTCTACGCTCAAGGGGAAAGACCAGTCCTCGGTCATGCGACACATCTCCTGGTCCGACAGTGTATGGAATACGACCCTTCCTTTAACACCCTGCGGGACATTTGCCGACGATTGGACCAGTATTACATCCCTACTCGTTATCCGAACGGCCTGCCCGATGGGATTCCCCAGGAGGTGTACACAGCAGACCAGGCCCAGGATGCCCTTGCTGGTGCCCGGCAGGTCCTGGAACATGTGCAGGAACGTCTCTCTCCGGAGGTGAAGAGGTGAAAGTTCTGGTCACTGGCGGGGCCGGATTCATCGGTTCCCACCTGGTGGACGCCCTGATGGCCCAGGAGCATCAGGTCACCGTCTTGGATAATCTCTCTGTAGGCAAGATAGCCAATATCGCCCATCACCTGGGGAGCGATCGGTTTCAGTTTATTAATGACTCCGTTCTCAACATCGCCACCCTGGAGCGGCTGGTCGGCCAGGCTGACCTGATCTTCCACCTGGCCGCCGTTGTCGGCGTCAAGTACGTGGTGGAGGACCCGCTGAACGCTATCGTCGTCAACGTCCGGGGGACGGAGAATGTCCTGGAACTGGCCTACAAGTACTGGGTGCGCACTGTCATCGCCTCCAGTTCTGAAGTCTACGGGAAGTCCACCGATGTGCCGCTGCGGGAGGACGGGGATCGGCTCCTGGGCCCGACCATCGTTCCCCGCTGGTCTTATTCCGACGCCAAAGCCATAGACGAGTACTTCGCCCTGGCCTACGCCAAGAAGGGGCTGCCGGTCACCGTAGTGCGCTACTTCAATGCCTATGGCCCCCGCCTGGACCCACGCGGCTATGGGAGCGTCATCGCCCGCTTCTTTACCCAGGCGCTGCGGGGCGAGCCGCTCACCGTCTACGAGGACGGCCAGCAGACCCGCTGTTTCACTTACGTCGCCGACACGGTGCGGGGCACCGTTCTGGCGGGGACCGTCCCGGAGGCCGCCGGGGAGATTTTCAACATCGGCTCCGACCGGGAAATCGCCATCGCCGACCTGGCCCGGCAGATTCTGACCCTAACCGGCTCCCGGTCGGAAATTGTCCGTGTCCCTTACACCTCCGCCTACGGCCCTGATTTTGAGGAGACCCGCCGCCGGGTGCCGGATGTGCGCCGAGCGCGGGAGATTCTGGGCTTTGAAGCCGAAGTGCCACTGGAAGAGGGCCTCCGGCGGACGCTGGAATGGTTTCGGAGCGAGATTCGGTAGAACGGCTGCGAGGACCCTATGCGCGGGGCGTGCTCTGGCGGATCAGAAACGACATGGCGCAAGATTCATCTCGCGCCGCGTGTGCCGCAAGTTTCCAGGTAACAGTCGTCCGGCTTCATTCAGGAGGCGAAGATGAGCATCCCGATCACCAATCTGGAACGGTCCCTGCTCTTTCGGCGTTTCCTCAACGCGTTTGATGAGCCTCAGGCTGAGATCCTGGCCGACACCCTCGGTCTCATCGCAGGGCAGATTCGAGGGGAGTTTGCTACTCGCGAGGACATCCAGGACCTCAAGGAGAGTATCCGGGCGCTGACGGAGGCCCAGGCCCGGACCGAGGCGCGGGTCCAGGAGCTGGCCGAGGCCCAGGCCCGGACGGAGGAACGGGTGACCCGACTGGAGGAGGCCGTCGCCCGACTGGCCGAGGCCCAGGCCCGGACCGAGGCTCAGGTCCGGGCCCTGGCCGAAGCTCAGGCCCGGATGGAGGAGGAATTCAAAACGTACCGAGAGGCTTCGGAGGCCCGCTTTACCCGCATAGAAGCCGCGCTGGACCGGCTGACCGAGGCCCAGGCCCGAACCGAGCGCAAAGTGGACAGATTGGCCCAGCAGGTCGGCGGCCTGAGCGAAACCGTCGGCGGAGATATAGAAGATATTGCCTACATCGTCATCCATCGGGTCCTCGGGCGAGAAAAGGGCTGGCAGGTCGGGGAATTGAAACGGGTCTGGCAGCGGTGGGACGGGCAGAAGCGGGAGGTCAATATTTTCGGCGAGGCCCGCGACCCGGCCCGGCCGGAGCGGCGCATCTGGATTGTGGGAGAGGCCAAACACAATCTGACGATGCGGGAAGTGGAAAAGTTCGCCCGGACTGTGGAAATGGCCCGTCGCAACCTGGAAGGGGAAATCTTTCCCGTCTGCTTTTGCTACCGGGCCCGGCCGGAGGTGCAGGAACGGATTCGCGCGCTGGGCTTCCATATGGTCTTCTCCTACGGTGAACTGGTGGAGTCCATTTCCGAGGGAAATAGATGAACACCACCCGATTCAGCGCGATTCTGGATGGCATCCTGGAGGCCGGCTGGCTGGCCGCCATCATCGTCACTCCGCTCTTCTTCAACATCTATTCCAGTCGCGTCTTTGAGCCGGATAAACTGACCACCTTGCGCTCCATCGCCCTGGTGATGGCTGCCGTCTGGCTGGCCCGCTGGGTGGAGGAACGGGCCGCCGGAGGAGGCCGCCTGCGCTTCTCCTGGCGCACCCCGCTGGTCCTGCCGACCCTCTTCACGGTCCTGGTCTACCTGATCAGCACCCTCTTCTCGGTCGTTCCATACACCAGTTTCTTCGGCTCCTACCAGCGGCTCCAGGGCACTTTCACCACCCTCTCCTATATCGTCATTTTCCTCATCATCCTGGACCGGATGCGCACGCGCGCCCAGGTGGACCGGTTCATCACGACGCTCATCCTCAACAGCCTGCCCATTGCCCTCTACGGGTTCGTCCAGCATGCCCGCCGGGACCCCCTTCCCTGGGGCGGCGATGTGACCCAGCGGGTGGCCTCCAACATGGGCAACCCCATCTTCGTCGCCGCATATATGATTATGGCCGCGTTCCCTACCTTGGCCCGCGCGGTGGACGCTTTCCGCTCCCTGCTGACCGACGAGAAGGCCGGAACATCTGAGGTCCTGCGGGCTGCCGCCTATATCTTCATCTTCCTGGTCCAGGTCATCAGCATTTGGTACACCCACAGCCGGGGGCCGCTGATGGGGCTGGTGATGGGGCTGGCGGTCTGGGGGTTCCTGGGGTTGCTGGCGCTGCGGCGCGCCGCCCTGCGGGAAGTGCCCCATCCGGCGGCAGACCTTCTGGAGGACGTCCGGGCTGGCATCGCTTTCGGGCTGGGAAGCATCGTCGGGGCCGGGGTCGTGGGGATTGGTCTTTATCTGGCCCTGCGCGGTGCTACCCAGGCGAACCCCTCCCTCCAGTGGGCACCGGCGATTGGCGCTCTGCTGGTCATTGCGGGCTCCTGGCTGACCTTCATCGTGAACGGACGGGGCTGGCGCTGGCTCTGGGCAAGCGCACTGGTCACCGTTCTCGTCTTCACTGCCGGCTTCTTGACGGTCAACCTGGCCGAACCGGTCCACGCCTGGGCCCAGGAGCAACCCTGGATGGGCCGGCTGGATGATGTCCTCCAGGCAGAGACCGGCACCGGCAAGGTCCGCTCCCTCATCTGGGAAGGGGCGCTGCGCCTGATTCTGCCCCACGAACCCATCCAGTATCCCCCCACCACGGCCGACCCCACCGGCCATCCCGACCCCTTCAACGTCATCCGCCCGCTGATCGGCTACGGCCCGGAATCTATGTACGTGGCCTACAATCGCTTCTACCCACCCCTTCTGGGCCACTATGAATCCCGTACCGCCTCCCCGGACCGTTCCCACAATGAGACGCTGGACTCATTGGTCAATACGGGATTGCTGGGCTTTGCGGCGTACCTCTGGCTCTTCGGCGGTCTCTTCTACTATGGCCTCTCCTGGCTGGGATGGATTCCGGACCGGAACCGACGACGGCTGTTCTTCGGGCTATTGGTAACGGGCGCGCTGGCGGCCGTCGCGGCCGTCATCCCCACCGTCGGCCCCCACTTCTTCGGGCTGGCGATTCCGGTAGGGATGGTCCTGGGGGTGCTGGCCTATCTGGTTATCTGCGGATTCTTCTCCCCGGAGTCCCTTCCGGCGGCCCATCCCCACCAGATTCTGCTGGTCGGCATCCTGGCCGCCTTTGTGGCCCATCTGGTGGAGATTAACTTTGGCATTGCCATCGCTTCCACCCGGACCACTTTCTGGGCCCTGGCGGCGGTCTTTGTCCTCCTGGGCACTCAGGGCATCGTGGAGCGGGAGGAGCGGCCCGCTGCTCCGCAGACGGCGCCGTCCCCCAAACCCAAAGGGAAAAAACGGCGGCGCCGACCGGCGTCTCCCCCGCCCATGCCCTCTTCCGCCGTCCCCGCCTGGCTCTGGCCTGCTCTGGGGTCGGCGCTCATTGGCGCGCTCATTCTGGGCACCCTCTCATACGACTTCGTCAACAACGTGGAGCGGCTGAACAACCCCTTTCAGATTTTCTGGCGTTCGCTGACGGTCATCGCCATCGGTGGCCCGCCCCGCCAGTCCCTGGGCATCCTGCTGGTTTTCGGCATGGCCTGGGCGATGACGGCCCTCCTGACCGTCACCCAGATGGCCCACCGGGGAGTATTCGGGAAGCGGTTGGGGGACTCGTGGTTGGCGGCTCTCGTCGTCCTCCTGGTCTCCCTGACGGTGGGGATGACCTTCGGGCTGCTGCTGGCGGGGCGCCACGCCGCCGTTCTGCGGATGACGGTCCAGAACGTCAACGACCTCCTGCGCATAGCGGAGTACATCGCCGGGCAGATCGGGGCCTACTATGGCTTCCTGGCTGTGGTGATTGTCCTGGGCGGACTGGCGCTGGCGGGAGAACGGTTGATGCCCAAAGAGTGGGGGACGGCCTGGGGGGTGGTGGCGCTGGCGGTCCTGCTCCCGCTGGCCGTGCTCAGCGCAGTGCAAGCCAACCTGCGACCCATCCGCGCCGACATCATCTACAAGCAGGCCGACCCCTGGGACCGGAGTGGGCAGTGGGGGGCGGCCGTTCCCCACTACCAGCGGGCGATCCAACTGGCCCCCCGCGAAGACTTCTATTTCCTGTATCTGGGCCGCGCGCTGCTGGAGGCGGCGTCCGTCACCACCGACACGGCCCAGCAGGAGACGATTCTGCGGGAGACGGAGCGGGTGCTTCTGCAGGCGCAGGCGCTGAGTCCGCTCAACACCGACCACTCGGCCAACCTGGCCCGGATGTACCAGCGCTGGGCCGACCTCCCTGCCGGACAGGCGCAGCGAGAGACGCTTCTGAATCTGGCCTCCCGTTACTACGAAGCCGCCACGTCGCTCAGCCCCAACAATCCCATCCTCTGGAATCAGTGGGCCACCCTCTACTTCTACAGTATGGGGGACGAGGAGAGTTTCTGGCAGCGCATCAACCGCTCGCTGGAAGTGGACGATGGCTTTGAGCAGACTTGGCTCATCATCGGGGACGTGCGGGCGATGAAGGGAGATCTGGCAGGAGCGGCGGAGGCGTATCGGAAAGCACTGGAGATTGTGCCGAGTATGCCCCAGGTCTGGAACGCACTGGCGCGGGTATACTTGCAGCAGGGGCAGAACGACCAGGCGGTGGAGGCATTGAACCGTTCCCTGGAACTGGAACCGACCGGCGCCTGGGCCTGGGACGCCCACCGGCTGCTGGCGATTGCCTACTACCAGATGGGGCTCCCGGAGATGGCGCTGGCGGAGGCCCAGACGGCGCTCCAGATGGCGCCGGAGGAGCAGAAGCCGGCAATAGAGCAACTGATCGGCCAACTTCAGCCCACCATGCCGGCCACTCCGTGAGTAGCGCAAGATTCATCTTGCGCTACTTCGGGTCTTTGTATCTTCGTGGTGAGATATGAGTCTCTCCTTACTTTCCCGACCGGATGGGCGACGACCCGATGAACTCCGCCCTGTTCGCTTCCTCCTGGACTACGTGGACTACCCGGAGGGGTCGGTTCTGGTGGAATGGGGTCGGACGCGCGTGCTCTGCAACCTCACCCTGCAGGAGGGGGTGCCCCGCTGGCTGGCGGGCTCCGGGCAGGGCTGGCTGACGGCAGAGTACGCTCTCCTGCCCCGTTCTACCCACACCCGCACGCCCCGCGAGAACGGCCTGACCGGCGGGCGGACACAGGAAGTCCGCCGCTTCATCGGCCGCTCCCTGCGCGCCAGCCTGGACCTGGCCCGACTGGGGGAGCGGACGCTGATCTTGGATTGCGACGTCCTCCAGGCCGACGGCGGCACCCGCACT
>DAOTWK010000336.1:0-3072 GCA_034435815.1 Anaerolineae bacterium
CATCATCCTCGTCCGTCACGGCCAGACGGCCTGGAACGAACCCGGTGAACGCATTCGCGGGCAGAGCGACGTCCCTCTGAGCGAGGAGGGAATCGCTCAGGCCCGGGCCACCGCCCGCTATATCGCCGCCCGCTGGCCTCTCACCGCCGTCTACTCCAGCCCCCTCTCCCGGGCTATGGAGACCGCCCGCGCGATCGCCGAGGCCCAGGGACTGGAGGTCCGCCCGCTGCCCGGGCTCCTGGACCTGGGCTTCGGCGAGTGGGAAGGGCTTACCATCGCCGAAGTCCGGGACCGCTACCCCGACCTCTGGCGGGCCTGGCAGGAGGCGCCCCACACCCTCCACTTCCCCGGCGGTGAGAGCCTGGACGCGGTCCGGGAGCGTGCCATGGCCGCCCTGGAGGAGACCGTCCGCCGCCACCCCGGCGAGACCATTGCCCTGGTGGGCCATCGGGTGGTCAACCAAGTGCTTCTCTGCGCTATCCTGGGCCTGGGCAACGACCATTTCTGGCATGTGGCCCAGGACACCTGCGCCGTCAATCAGATTGAATGGAACGGGAAATTCTACCGTTTGATGCTGATGAACGATACCAGCCACCTCTGGCGGCCGCTGTAGCGCAGGCCTCAGCCTGCGTACGCGCCCTGGCCTCTGCCGCTGCGCGCCTGACGCCGAAGCGGGTAGAGGCCATCATCCGCCAGTACCCCCGCCCCGGCGGTGGCCTCTACTCCCGCGACCAACTATTGCGCGCCTACCGTCGCCTCTGCGCAACGGGCGAACTGGCCCCCGACCCGCGCCTGGAGCAACTTCTCACCCGCAAACCGACCCGCACCATCTCCGGTGTCGCCCCCGTCTCCGTCCTGACCCCGCCGCATCCGTGCCGGGGCCGCTGCCTCTACTGCCCCACCGTCCCCAACGCCCCCAAATCCTACCTGCCCGACGAGCCGGGAGTCCAGCGGGCCATCCGATTCAGTTATGACCCCTTCGCCCAGACGGCGGGCCGCCTACAGGCGTTGGAGAACATCGGCCATCCCACCGATAAGGTGGAACTTCTCATCCTGGGCGGCACCTGGTCCGACTATCCCCCCGACTACCAGGAATGGTTCGTCCGCCGCTGCCTGGACGCGCTGAACGAGGAGGATTCGCCGACCCTGGCAGAGGCTCAGGCCCTTAACGAAACCGCGCCCCACCGCAACGTCGGGCTGGTGGTGGAGACCCGGCCCGACTGCATCACTCCCGAAGAAATCCGCCGGTTGCGCGACCTGGGCGTGACCAAAGTCCAACTGGGCATCCAAAGTCTGGACGATGAGATTCTGGCCCTCAACCGGCGCGGCCACACGGTCGCCGAGACCCGGGCCGCCGTCCGGCGACTCCGCTTGGCCGGCTTCAAAATTGTCCTGCACTGGATGCCCAATCTCTACGGCGCCACGCCGGAGCGGGACCTGGAGGATTTTCGGCGGTTGTGGGACGACCCGGCCCTCCGGCCCGACGAACTGAAAATCTACCCCTGCCTGCTGCTGGAGGGTACCGACCTCTACGACCTCTGGCGGGAAGGGAAATACCAGCCCTACGACGAGGAGACGCTGATCCGGTTGCTGGTGGCCTGTAAGGCCTTGATTCCCCCCTACGCCCGGCTCAACCGCCTGATGCGAGACATTCCAGCCCCGAACATCATCGCCGGGGTGACCCGCTCCAACCTGCGGGAGGTAGTCCGGGAGGAGATGGCGCGCGCGGGCCTGCGCTGCCGCTGCATCCGCTGCCGGGAAGTGCGCGGCCAGATGGTGGACCCGTCGTCCCTAAGCCTTACCGTCACCCCCTACGAGACTGACGCCACGACCGAGCACTTCCTGGCGGGCGAGACGCCGGAGGGGCACCTGGCGGGCTTCTTGCGGCTTTCCTTTCCCCGGGTGGAGCCGGAGTTGGAGGAACTGCACGGGAGCGCAGTGGTGCGGGAACTGCATGTCTACGGCCCGGCGCTGGAGTTGGGCCGGCGGCGAAACGGGCGGGCCCAGCACATCGGACTGGGCACCCGTCTCCTGGAGCGGGCGGCGGAGATGGCCCGGGAGGCCGGATACCGGCGGCTGGCCGTCATCGCCGCCGTCGGCACCCGTCCCTACTATCGGGCGCGCGGCTTCCGCCTGGAGGGAACATATATGGTGCGGCCCTGCTTGGAATGAATCACGAAGGCTCAGCCAGGGGGCATTTGCGCCCTTTTCTTTGAACCTTTTCGGCCCGCAAACTGTATTATAATATGAGGCGTATCAACCCTCACCTGCGCGAAAGGAGGTGATGCCTGGGAGGAGAAGCCGAATCCGCCCCACTAACTAGATACCATCTATCAATGTACCCAATCCAGGAGGAGAAAAGATGAAACGCGGACTGTTAGCCGTAACGCTGCTGGTGGTCGTGGGGCTCCTGCTGACGGCCTGCAAGCCGAAGGCGACGCCGACGACCCCGCCGCCCAAGCCGACGGAGGCGCCGACCCCGGTGCCGCCGACCCCCACGCCGGTTCCCCGCTTCGGTGCCTGGCTGGATGAGGTAGTCTTCATCGGCATTGGCGGCGACGAGAACGCGCTGCCCCGGCTGGAGGGTGGAGACATTGACCTCTACGGCCACGGAATGAGCGGTCCCGAGAACTTCGCCAAGGTGAAGGCGAACCCGGATCTGGCCTACTCCATGGCCTTCGGGAGTTACAACGAAATCACCTTCAACCCGGTCCTGAAGTTCAAGGACGGCCGTCTCAACCCCTTCGGTGACCCCCAGATTCGCGAGGCCATGAACTGGGCGGTGGACCGGAACTACATCGTCCAGGAAATCTTCGGCGGCCTGGCGGCCACCAAACTCCTGCCCCTGGTCTCCGCCTTCCCGGATTATGCCCGCTACATTGACGTCGTGCGGGCCCTGGAGGCCAAGTACGCCTACAACCTGGATAAGGCCAAGGAGGTCATCTCCCAGCGGATGACCGAACTGGGCGCTGAACTGGGGCCGGACGGGAAGTGGGCTTACGAGGGCAAACCTATCACCCTGGTCTTCATCATCCGGACCGAGGACGAGCGGAAAATCATCGGCGACTACGT
>DAOTWK010000337.1:0-3490 GCA_034435815.1 Anaerolineae bacterium
AGGAGGAGAGATGACCTGCGAAGAACTGATCGCTCGCGCACGGGAGGACGGTGTCCGCTTCATCAGCCTGCAATTCACGGACATCCTGGGCACCGTCAAAAGCGTCACCATCCCGGTGACCCAGTTGGAGGATGCCCTGGAGAACGGCGTCTGGTTTGACGGCTCCTCCATAGAGGGCTTCGCCCGCATCTACGAGAGCGACCGCCTCCTGATGCCCGACCCGGATACCTACTGCGTGCTCCCCTGGAGCGAGCCGGAGCGGCGGCGGGCCCGCATCTTCTGCGACGTCTACGACCCGGACGGCAAACCCTCCCCCAGCGACCCCCGCTCCACCCTCAAGCGGATGCTGCAGCGGGCCGCGGAGAAGGGGTATACGTACAATGTCGGCCCGGAACTGGAGTTCTTCCTCTTCCGGCGCAACAACGACGCCAGCCTTCGCCCTGTCCCTCACGACGTCGGCGGCTACTTTGACTTCTCCCCCCGGGACGAGGCCCAGCAGGTCCGCAGCGAGATCGTCCTGATGCTCCTGGCTATGGGCATCCAGGTGGAGATGAGCCACCACGAGGTTGCCACCGGTCAGCATGAGATAGATTTCCGCTACGCCGATGCCCTCACCAGCGCCGATAACGCCGTCACCTTCAAGTACACGGTGCGGGCCATCGCCGCCAGCCACGGCATCTACGCCAGTTTCATGCCCAAGCCCATTTTCGGCATCAACGGCTCCGGCATGCACACCCACCAGAGCCTCTCCGATCCGACCGGGCGCAATCTCTTTTATGACCCGGACGACCCGTACCACCTTTCCCGGCTGGCGTACCAGTTCATCGCCGGGCAGATGGTCCACGCGCGGGCGCTGGCCGCCGTTGTGGCCCCGACGGTGAACAGTTACAAGCGCCTGACCCCCGGCTACGAGGCGCCCGTCTACGTCTGCTGGGCGCACCTGAACCGCTCCGCACTCATCCGGGTACCGGCAGTGCGGGCCGGGCGGGAGAAAGCGGCGCGGATTGAACTGCGCTGCCCCGACCCCAGTGCCAACCCGTACCTGGCCTTCGCCGCCATGCTGGCCGCCGGACTGGACGGGATAGAGAAGGGCCTGACCCCGCCTCCGCCGGTCAACGAAGACGTCTATCATTTTGACGAGCAGGCCCTGCGGGAGCGCTCCATTGGCACCCTGCCCGGCACCCTGGCGGAAGCGCTGGACGAACTGGAGCGGGATGAGGTCATCCAGGAGGCGCTGGGCCCCGCGATTGTGGAGACCATGCTGCGGGCCCGGCGGAAAGAATGGGAGGAGTACCGCATCCAGGTCACTCCGTGGGAGTTGGAGCGGTACCTGGAGACGGCCTGAAAAAGGAGGTTGAAGCGGGCAGCTTTGCCGCCCCCTTCAACCCTTTATTTCCCCATAAAAACCGAAGGTAAATCTGCCGGAGAGGGCACAATCAAGTGGGCACCCGCCCGCTCCAGTTCCTCCTTTTCGCCGAAGCCGCAGAGGACGCCGATGGCCCAGGCACCAGCCTGACGGGCAGAGCGCATATCCACGGGGGTATCACCCACCATCGCGCAGCGGCTGGGCGGAAGGTCTAACCGCCCGGCCGCGTAGCGAATGGGGGCAGCATGGGGCTTGAGCCGCCAGGTGGACTCCCGGGTGATCACCGCCTCAAAGAGGTCGGAGAGGCCGAAACTTTCCAGAAAGGCCTGAGCATCTCTGCGGCCCCGCGTCGTGACAACGGCCAGCCGGTAAGAACAGGCGAGAAGGCGAAGGGCATCTTCTGAACCAGGGACTGTGCGGAAGCGGGGAGTTGCGCGGCGCCGCTGATGGCGCAGCCACTCTGAGAGGCCCAATACGGGAGTATCCAACCCCACTGTATCCAGAGCCGTCATCAGGGCGTTGACCGGCGTCTCCATCCGCATCACGATGCGGCGCGCCCGGTGACGAGCATCCCGCATGCCCAGCCGACCCAGCCAGCGGGCCAGCGCTTCTACCCCTTCGTCGTCCGAGTCCAGGAGAGTGCCGTCCAGGTCAAACAACAGAGCATCAATAGCCGATGGGTCCAGTTCCATACCCGCTGGAATCTTATCCCCGCCGACGCACATGCAAACGGAAACCCTCTACCCGAATGATCTCCACTTCCTCCCCTTCCTCTACTACCATCCTCTCTTCAGAGACCGCCCGCCAGAGTTCACCCGCCGCCAGCACCCAGCCCTCCGGGTCCAAACGACTCTTGGCAATCCCTGTCCGTCCAACCAATCCTTCCCTTCCGGTGACGGAGCGGGGTTTCTGGGCCTGCAAGGCCTTGGCGACAACGAAGGCGAAGAAGAGCGCTGTTAAAATTCCGACGGCGATGACCAGGGGCAGGGAAATCTGACCGTAGGGGGAAAGCGGTGCATTGAAGAGGATCAGCGCGCCAGCGACAAAGGTCGCTGTTCCGGCAACGGTGAGAGCCCCATGCGTCGGAGCCTTGATGTCCAGGATGAAAAGCACAATCGCCGCGCCCATCAGAACCAATCCAAGCCAGTTGAAGGGGAGGACACCCAGCGCGTAGGCCGCCAGGGCCAGGCAAAGGACGCCGATGAAGCCCGCTACCCATCCGCCAGGGGAGGAGAGTTCTATCAGAATGGCCTGGACGCCAACGGTCAGCAAAATGAAAGCGACGTTGGGGTTAATCAACACCTGAAGCAAACGCTCTATGGGCGAGAGGGGGACTTCCTGTACGGCTGCGCCAGCTGTATGGAACGTCACAGGGGTCCCATCCCCCAGGGTTACAGTTCGCCCATCAAAGCCCTGAAGCAACTCGTCCATATCGGCGGCAATGAGGTCAATGACCCCCAGTTCCAGCGCCTCCTCGGGACCGGCAGTGGCGCTCTCCCGGATGGCCCGCTGGGCCCAATCCACCGCTGCCTGGCCGCGCCGCTGGGCAAAGAGGGCGGCATGCTCGGCCATCACATTGACGACCTTTTCTATCGTCTCCGGACTGACGGTCTCCTCAGCACCAGGGGAAACCACAGGATGGGCCGCACCGATGGTCGTCCGGGGGGCCATGGCCGCTCCGTGAGCCGCCAGGAGGATAAGCGTTCCGGCGGAGGCCGCCATTCCCCCGCGCGGCCATACGTGGACAATCACTGGCACCCGGGCATTCTCCAATTGCTCCATAATCCGGGTGGTAGAGGTCAAATCTCCGCCGGGGGTGTTCAGCCGGATGATGACCGCCTCGGCCTCATTTTGCTCCGCCAGACGGATGCCCCGGGCGATGTAGTCATTGATAGTCGCTGTGATGGCGTCGTCCACCGTGAGCACGTAGACCGTTCGCCCGTTCTGAGCAGCGACAGGGCCAGCAAAGACCAATATACATCCCAATATCAGTACCCATCTCATCAACCCTCTCATTTTCTCAACTCCTTTGCCCCATTGGGGCCGGACGGGCTATTACCCCCTCATCCCCTCTTCCGAAGGGGGAAGAAGGGTTTTTTGTGGCGGCAGCCTGTGGCTGCCGCC
>DAOTWK010000338.1:0-3579 GCA_034435815.1 Anaerolineae bacterium
CAGGATGTTCGGGAGTCTTCCGTGTATTTGCCCCTTTCCGAATTTCCCGACACGCGTTCGGAAGCGGTCTTCCCGCTGATGTATGCCGGGACGGTCATCGGGGCGCTGGATATTCAGAGCGCCCAACTTCACGCCTTTTCGCCGGAAATGGTGGAGACGCTCACTACGCTGGCCGCTCAGATTGCCGTTGCGGTTCAGAACGCGCTGATCTACCACCGTCAACAGGAACTGACCAATCGGCTGGCGGAACTGGACCACCTCAAGATGCAGTTACTGAACACCATCAACCACGAGTTGCGCACCCCTCTGAATGCCATCATCGGCTTCTCCCAACTCCTGCTGAAGGGGGTAGATGGCGAACTCAACGAGGCCCAGCGGTCTTCCCTGAGCACCATTCACCGAGAGGGTCGTCATCTTCTGGAAATGGTGGAGCGCGTTACGGAGATTAGCCACCTGGAAGCCGGCCAGGTTATGCTGAATCTGCAGCCGACCGACCTGCACCGGGAGATTCTGCTGGCCGCAGCCAAAATCCAGAGAGAACTGGAGAAAAAGTCCCTTCGGCTGGAAATAGACGTCCCACCGGACCTGCCTCCTGTGACCGCAGATACTGAGCGCATCCGGCAGGCCCTCTATCACCTGCTCTCAAACGCGGTGAAATTTACCCGGCAGGGTCGGATTGCCATCCGGGCGGCCCACAGTTCCCAGTGGGTGGTCGTTTCGGTGGAAGATACGGGCATCGGCATCTCACCGGAGGATATGGAGAAATTGTTCCAGCCCTTCTCCCAGGCTGACCTCTCCTCCGCCCGCAAATTTGGCGGGCTGGGCCTGGGGCTGAGCCTGGCCCGGTACATCATAGAACTGCATGGCGGCCATATCTGGGCGGAAAGTCGGCTGGGAAGTGGCTCCACCTTCTCCTTCACGCTCCCGCTCAATGCCCATACGCCGCGCGTCACCCCCCGGATGGTGGAATTCTCCCGGGTTCTTCAACGAAATAATGAGGAGGAAAGATGAAAAGGGTATGGGTTCTGACGATTCTGTCCTTGCTCTTCCTGGTTGGCTGTCGTCCCCCCACCGCTCCGACCAGTCCGGTTGCTGTTTCGGGTAAACTGATCTTTGCCGGAAGTACCACGATGCAGCCGCTGGTCGGTGCCCTGGGAGAGGCGTTCCAGAAGCAATATCCGGGCGTCCAACTGGAAATTGCCGCCGGAGGGAGCAAGGTCGGCATTCAGGCCGTCCACGAAGGAACTGTGGATATCGGAATGGCGTCCCGGAATCTCACTCCGCAGGAGGCGGAGGGGATTTCGGTGTACACCATCGCGCTGGACGTCATCGCTATTGTGGTGCATCCCTCCAATCCGGTGGATAACCTGACGCCGGAATCTCTGATGGCAATATACCAGGGCAAAGTTACCAACTGGAACCAGGTCGGTGGCCCGAATATGGAGATTCTCCCCATTGCGCGGGAGATTACTTCCGGGACGCGCGGGGCTTTTGACGAAGTGGTTCTGGGGGGGCAGGAACCCACCGCTCCCAACCTGCTAACGGCGGTCACAGCAGGAGATATGGCCGCGATAGTGGCCGAGCGGCCGGAAGCCATTGGCTACTTGGGCTTCGGGAACCTCAACGACCGGCTGCGCGCGGTGAACATCAACGGCATCTCCCCAACCCCTACCAACGCTCGTAGCGGCAAATATCCCCTGGTCCGTCCCCTCAATCTGCTGACCGGACCTCTCTCTCATCCCCTGGCCGGGGAATTTGTCCGCTTCGCCCTCAATCCGGATGGTCAGCGCATCGTGGAACTGGCTGGGTGGGTGCCGGTCCGGTAAAGGATCCGGGGATGGGAAGGGTCTGAGAGCGGCCGTTTCCCCGCCCTCCAGTTCTGTCCTTCCCCGTTCACGGTTGGGTACTCCGTCGGTTTTTGTTCTGGAGCAGAAGACATATGCGCATCGCGTTGTTCACCGAGGTGTTTCTACCTAAAACGGACGGCGTCGTCAACACGCTCTGTCATCTCCTGGAGCATCTGACCCGGCGCGGCCATCGGGCGCTCCTGTTCGCACCGGCTGGCGGACCGGACCAGTACGCCGGGACGCCTGTGGTCGGCCTCCCGGCGCTGCCGGTCCCTTTTTACCCGGAACTCCGGCTGGTGCCTCCTCTGGTGGATGTCCGCCAGGCTCTGGCTGCTTTCCGCCCGGACCTGGTGCACGTCTTTAACCCGGTGTCCCTGGGCCTGGTCGGGCTGTCCGTCGCTCGGGAGATGGGCGTCCCAGTGGCCGCTTCCTACCAGACCGACCTGCCCGGCTTTTTCCAGCGTTGGGGGATGGGCTTTGCCAGCGAACCGCTCTGGAGTTTTCTGCGCTGGGTCCACGACCAGGCGGACCTCAACTTCTGCCCGTCCTGGTTCACCCTTCGGGAACTGGCCCAGCGAGGTTTTCGGAATCTGCGCGTCTGGGGGCGGGGCGTGGATACGGAACGCTTCCACCCCCGCCATGCCGACGCCGGATGGCGGGCGCGCCTGAGCGGCGGTCAGCCGGAGGCGCCGCTGGTCATTACCGTAGGACGCCTGTCGCCGGAAAAACGGGTCGGGTTGCTGAAACCCCTGGTGGACGCGCTGCGGAATGCGCGACTGGCGATCATCGGGGATGGGCCGGAGCGCTGGGTGCTGGAACGTCAGTTCGCCGAAACTCCGACGGTCTTCACGGGCTACCTGCGGGGCGCGGACCTGGCGGCCGCATACGCCTCCGCCGACATCTTCGTCCTGACCAGCGCCAACGAGACCTTCGGCAACGTGGTGCTGGAAGCGATGGCTTCGGGCCTGCCGGTGGTGGTCCCTCACACAGGGGGGCAGATGGACTACGTGCGGGGCGGGATCAACGGTCTGGTGTATCATGCAGAGGACGAGGCCTCGTTGATTGCCCAGGTCTCGCGCTTGATAGAGGACCCCACCCTGGCCCGCTCTCTGGGGATGGCCGGCCGCGCCTACGCAAAAACGCAGCGTTGGGAGGATGTGCTGGACCGGCTGCTTGCCGACTGGGCGACGCTCGTCTTCCCCGCCCGACCGACCGGATGGCCGGTCCGGCGGGACACCCTGCCCTTCTTCCCGACACCGCCACAATAGAGTCTTAGGACAACTCTATCTTTAGGAGTGATATGAAAGGAGTGATATGAAGAACATCGCTTCGCGCAAATGGTTCTATCCGCTGGTCTACTTTCTGCTGATCGTCATCGCGTTTCTGCCCCTGTACACCGAACGTCCCTATGACCCGCGCAACACCTCGGAGGTGATTTCTGAGATCCTCCAGCGGGCCACGCTCCCCTACGCGGCTTGGGGCTGGGTCTTTCACGTACTCACTCTGGCGGTGGTGGGCCTGACCATCTGGAAGCCGGAGGTCGGTAGCAGGGCCATCGCCGCCTACTTCGGGCTGAACTATCTGGTGGTAGCTGCCATACAGACCCGCGCCCAAACGCCGACCTACGGTTATGCGGTGCACACCGGCGCGCTGGTGGCCGAGGTGCTGCTGGGCCTGCTCTGGCTATGGGTGGCGTGGAAAGACCGGCTGCGCCTCTCCTTCAAGGATGCGC
>DAOTWK010000339.1:0-6504 GCA_034435815.1 Anaerolineae bacterium
ACCTTCATTTTAAGGTGAAACTGGACCGCTCAAATTATAACACAATTCTTAAAGTATGCACATTCTCCAATAGTTACAAACTCGTTAGGGAAAGGTTACCGCTCCCTGATCCTTCTCAGAACCCCTCCATCCGGCTCAGGTCCACAATGCCGTCGGCCAGGGCGACGATGTGCTGTAGGAGAGCCAGACGGTTCTCCCGCAAGGTCGGGTCCTCCGCCATCACCAGTACCCCCGTCTCCCGCGCGAAGAAACGGTCAATCACATCCACCAGCGGCAGGAAGGCAGTGAAGAAATCATCCACTGAACTGTCGGGTTGGACTTTCCCACGGGCCTCCCGCCAGGCATCGTACAGTTCCCACTCTATCGGGTGGACGAAGCGATCGGGGTTCAGGGTGAACCGCTCGGCGAAGTCGCGGGTGATGCGAACGCAGCGGGCATAGTTATCCAGGATGCGCGGCCAGTCGTCCCGTGTGGCCCAGCGGCTCAGCCCCTCCACCGCCAGCAGAGCGCGGTAGGGATCGTCGCCGCGCGCGGCCAGAACGGCCTCTACGACATCGTGGCGGAATCCCTGCTCCCGCAGGTAGACCCGCAGCCGACCGATGGTGAAATCCAGCGCGGCCTCCAACGCGGCCGGATCGGCCTCCACCGGCAGGAGACGGGCCGCCGCCAAGAGGCCTGCGCGGATGGAGAAGGGTCGCCGCGCGCCCATCAGGACCTGCACCATCCCTAACGCGTCCCGTCGCAGACCGTACGGGTCGGCAGAGCCAGTAGGCACCAGCCCCACAGCGAAGAGGCCCGCCAGACTATCCAGCCGGTCCGCCAGGCCCAAGGCCAGCCCGGGCAGGCTCTGCGGCAGCGCGTCGCCGGCAAAGCGGGGCAGGTAGTGCTCAAAGATGGCCTGGGCCACCTCCGGCGGCTCCCCGGATTTCAGGGCGTACTCCCGGCCCATCACGCCCTGCAGGCTGGTGAACTCCACCACCATCTGAGTCGCCAGGTCGGCCTTGCAGAGGTGCGCGGCGCGCCGGGCGACCACTGTCTCCGCCTCCGTCAGACCCAGCATGCGGGCCACCTCCGGCACCAGCGCCTCCAGACGACGGGCCTTATCCAGCATAGAACCCAGTTGCTCCTGGAAGGTGAGAGTGCTCAGACGAGGCAGGAAGGACTCCAGCGGTCGGGCCGTGTCCTCCCGGTAGAAATAGTCGGCGTCGGCGAAGCGGGCCCGCAGGACCTCCTCGTTGCCTCTCCGGACCACATCCAGATGCTCCTCCCCGCCGTTGCGGACGGCGACGAAGTACGGCAGGAGACGGCCGTCGCCATCCAGGACCGGGAAATAGCGTTGGTGCTTCTTCATTACGGCGACCAGGACCTCGGTGGGCAGGCGCAGGTACTCCTCCTCAAACCGTCCCAGGAAGGCAGTGGGCTGCTCCACCAGGTGGGTCACTTCCTCCAGAAGGGCCGGGTCTTCCAGTACCCGTCCGCCCACTTCGGCAGCCCGGGCGGCCACCTGTGCGGCGACAGCCGCGCGGCGTTCATCGGGGTCGGCCAGAATCCCGTGCGCCCGCATCCGCTCCAGGTATTCCTCCGCGCGCGCCAGGGAGAGGTCTGGGGAGCCCTCGGGCCGGGAGCCCCGGGTCGTGCGGCCACTGTAGAGGCCAGCATACTCAAAGGGAATGACTGCGTCGCCCAGGAGAGCCACCAGCCAGCGGATGGGCCGGGAGAAGGCGACACCCGTCTCGTTCCAGCGCATGCTCATCGGGAAGCGCAGGCCAGAAACCAGTTGCGGCAGCAGGTCCATCAGCACCTCCGGCGCCAGGCGGCCCTCCACCCGCCGGACGGCGACAACGTACTGCCCGCCGTCCATCTCCCGGACCTGCAGGTCAGCGACGGCCACGCCCTGGCGGCGGGCAAAGCCTTCGGCGGCGGGGGTGGGCCGACCCTCGGCGTCAAAGGCGGCCCGGGCGGGCGGCCCCTTGACCACTTCCTCCAGCGGGCACTGGCGGGGAGCCAGACCGTCCACCAGCAGGGCCAACCTTCTGGGCGTGCCCAGGACGCGCAGGGTCTGATAATCCAGGCGGGCCTCCGCCAGGAGAGCGGGGGCTTGCTCCCGCAGTTGGCTCAGGGCCAGGGAGAGGTCGCCCGCCGGGAGTTCTTCGGTGCCGATTTCCAGCAGAAGCGTCGCCGGGCCGGGGGGCGCGGGAGGCGGCGGAGTGCCCTCCGGCCAGGTCGGCCGTCGGGGGGAATGAGCCAGCCAGGGGAATCCAGCCCGCTCCCGCTCCGCAATGTACGCCTGGGCGACCTGGCGGGCCAATTCCCGCATCCGGCGGAAAAAGGTGGCCCGCTCCGTCACGCCGACGGCGCCGCGCGAGTCCAGCAGGTTGAAGGTATGGGAACAGCGAAGGATGTAGTCGTGGGCTGGAATCACCAACCCAGCCTCCAGACAGCGGCGGGCCTCGTCCTCAAAGAGGTCATACATCCGGCGCAGGCCCTCTATATCCGCCACCTCAAAGTCGTAGCGGCAGTGCTCTATCTCCGGGGCCAGCAAGACGTCGCCGTAGGTGTGGACGCCGTCCCAATTTATCTCCCAGACGGAACGGACCCGCTGGAGGAACATGGTGATACGCTCCAGGCCGTAGGTGATTTCTACGGCGGGCGGCTCCAGGGTCATGCCGCCGGACTGCTGGAAGTAGGTGAACTGGGTAATTTCCAGGCCGTCCAGCCAGACCTCCCAGCCCAGGCCCCAGGCGCCCAGGGCGGGGCTCTCCCAGTTATCCTCCACGAAGCGGATGTCGTGCTCTTCCCGGCGGATGCCCAGGGCCTCCAGGCTCTGAAGGTAGATTTCTTGGGGGTTGCCCGGGTCGGGCTTGAGGATGACCTGGAACTGGATGTGCATCTGCATCCGATTGGGGTTTTCGCCGTAGCGACCGTCGTCGGGGCGGTAGGAAGGCTCCACGTAGGCGACGTTCCATGGCTCCGGCCCCAAGACGCGCAGGACGGTGGCGGGGTTCATCGTCCCGGCGCCGACTTTTTCGCTATACGGCTGCCAGAGGAGGCACCCTCTCTCGGCCCAGAACTGTTGCAGACGGAGGATGACTTCCTGAAAGGTCAGCGGACGGTCCATTTTGTTGCGGCCTCCACGAAAATGACAGATTGGCTTAGGAGGTTTTTCAGCGGGCGGCAAGGCTGCCCGCTGAAAAACCTCCCCTTCCCCCATTGTAACACAAGCAGAAGAAAGAGACAACAGTCACATCCTGATGCTGGAACATAAAAAAAGCCCGGACGTTTCGGGCTATGAGAGCCTCGGACAATCCGGATTTCAGATCCCGAAGGGGCTTCGCTATGGAGCCCGGCGGTTTGCCAGGGCAACCAGCGACGGCCACTATGCCATCTGCAACCCCACGCGGTTCGGCAGGGCTACCGGTGACTGGACAAACGGACCAACTGGCCTCTTTATCATCAGGCCCAGGATGCCCGCTGAGATGTGGGTAAAGTCAAGCAGTTGCATGCCTGCAAGCCGGTGCTATAATCCCCAACGTGAAAAGCCTTATCATCTACAACCCCGTCGCTGGCCCTCGCGACGTCTGGAAGGAACTGAAACAGGTGCGCCGGGAACTCTCCATCCGGGGCTGGTCTGTGGAAATAGAAGCCACCCGCCGGGCAGGAGAGGCAACAGCGCTGGCCCGGGAGGCCGCTCAGAATGGCATGGAGGCAGTGTGGGTCGCTGGAGGGGACGGGACAGTCAACGAGGCCGTCAATGGGCTGGTCGGTACGGAGACCGCGCTGGGCGTCCTGCCGGTAGGCACGGGCAACGTCTGGGCGCGGCAACTCCATCTGCCCGTGTACACCCTGACCCACCCATTCCGTCTGCGGGAAGCCGCGATTGCCCAGGCCGAGGGGCGCGTCCGGACGGTGGATACTGGTCGCCTGAACAACCGCTACTTTCTCCTGTGGACCGGCATCGGTTTTGACGCCCAGATCACTTCGGATATGGAGCCCCGCCCCAAACGGGTCAAGCGGCTGGGCGTACTGCCCTATATCATCGCCGGGCTGACACTGGCGCGGGAGTTCTCCGGCGTGCGTACCCATCTGGTGCTGGACGGGCGGGCCCTGCGGGGCCGCGCGCTGCTGGTGGTGGTCAGCAACGTCCAGATGTATTCGGTCTTCCATTTAACCCCCCAGGCCCGTATGGATGACGGCCTGCTGGATATCTTCCTCTTCAAGGGACTGGGGGGATTTCTGTATATGTTGCGAATGGCAGGCCAACTGTTCGTAGGCCGCCATCTCCAGAACCCTCAGGTGGTCCAGCGGACAGCCCGCCAGGTAACCGTCTGGACCGAGACGCCGATGGCCGTCCAGGCCGACGGGGAACCCCTGGGGACCACGCCCGTCGGCATCCGGGTGGTCCCCCGGTCGTTGCGGGTGATGGTGCCAACCCAGGCCCCCTCTACTCTATTCGGCCCGGAGGAACGATGAGGGCTCTCTACGGTCTCCTGCTTCTGGTTCCGACCGCATTGCTCTCCCGGTATCTGGGTGGACCGGCAGTCCTGACCTTCGGCGCAGCCGCGCTGGGCATTGTCCCCCTGGCCGCCCTGTTGGGCCGGGCGACGGAGGCCCTGGCAGAGCGGGCCGGGCCTCAGGTGAGCAGCCTGATCAACGGCACGCTGGGGAATGCTGCCGAACTCATCATCACCTTCTTCGCCATCCGCGCGGGGCTGCTGGAACTGGTCAAGGCCTCTATTACTGGCTCTATCCTGGGCAATCTGCTGCTGGTGATGGGGCTCAGTCTCCTGGCCGGAGGGTTGCGGCATGGCGTCCAGCGGTTTGACCGCACGCAGGCTGGGTTGAACGCGACCATGCTGATGCTGGCCGTCATCGCCCTGGGCATCCCCTCCCTTTTCAGCCACGCGATAGAAGTGGGCACCGGCCATATGGCTGTGGAGTACCTGAGTTGGGGAGTGGCCGGAGCCATGCTGCTGGTCTACGTCTTGAGCCAGTTCTATCTGCTCCGAAACGGGAGCAGGGATTCCCAACCCAGATTGATCCATAGTCGGGTATCGGGTAAGTCAATCTGGCCCCTCTGGAAAACGCTGGGCGGACTGGCGCTATCCACCGCGCTGATCGCCTGGCTGAGCGAGGTTCTGGTGGCCGCTGTGGAGCCGGTACTGGGGTATCTGGGATGGACTGAGTTCTTCATCGGGGTTGTCATCATTCCTCTGGTGGGAAACGCAGCGGAGCACCTGGTAGCTGTGCAGGTGGCCGCCAAAGACGAGATGGACCTGAGTATGGGCATTTCGGTGGGGTCAGGATTGCAGGTGGCGCTCTTTGTGGCCCCCGTTCTAGTTTTTCTCAGCCTGGCAATGGGGAATCCGCTAACCTTGGTCTTCAATTCTTTTGAACTGGCGGCCCTGGGCGCCGCCAGCATCATTGCTGCGCTGGTCTCCCAGGATGGGGAATCCAACTGGATGGAGGGAGTGCAACTGCTGGTTGTCTATCTCATCCTGGCGCTGGCCTTCTTTTTCCTGCCAACAGGGGGGTAGGCTTCCCCCGCGCATCCCCTTGACAAATGCCCCCGTTGGGAATAAAATAGAAGCACAGCAACAATATCGGGAGAATGTCCTATGGAACGCAATGAAGGAACAGCAGACCGCATCATTCGGGCCGTACTGGCCATTATTTTCTTGGTGGTGGGACTGGGCCCGTTGAGAGCCCTGGAGGGGGCCATCCTGGGGATTATCGTGGCGGTGGTCGGTCTGATTCTGGCCTTTACGGCAGTAACCGGCTTCTGTCTGCTCTACAAACTCCTGGGCATCTCCACCACGGGAACGTGCAAAAAGTAGCACCAGGGGACTCTGCGGTGGCTTCCGGCCACCGCTGCCAAATCCTCTCCCCCATTCATCTCAGCCTTAGGAGGAAACATGGACTGGAATACCCCCTTGGGCGTCTTACGACGCGGTATGAGCCTGGAGCGGGATGGTTACCGCTTCTATATGCTGGTTGCCGAACGGGCTTCCGATGAGCGGGGAAGCCGGATGTTTCGCGACCTGGCCCAGCAGGAAGAGAGCCACTTGCGGCTTCTCCTGGCCGAGTATCGCTCTCTGGAAGCAGGCCAGGGCTGGCTTCCCTACGAAGTGGCGATGAAGGCCGATTTCCCTCTGGACCCGGCCAACCCGGACCTCCCCGGCGAGGAGCCACCGGATCCCTTGCCGGTTTTCACCCCCGACCGTCCTATCTCGCTGGAAGGGGACATCGCCGCGCTGGAGTTTGGGCTGGAGACGGAGCGGCTCTCGCGGGAACTTTACGCCCAGGCCGCAGAGACTGCCAAAGACCCCCGCGCGGCAGAGGCTTACCGGTTCCTCACCCGCCAGGAAGAGGCCCACTACCGGCTTCTGCACGACACCCACGAATACCTGACCCAGAACAAGACCTGGTGGGACCCCTTCCAGAAGCCGTTCTTCACCGGATAGGTAGCCGGGGCGGGGTTTTGCGGCGGAGCCGCCGCAAAACCCC
>DAOTWK010000340.1:0-27994 GCA_034435815.1 Anaerolineae bacterium
GCGCCCCACCCCCATCCGGCCCAGGCCGCCAGCCCCAGGGGTAAGCCCAGCCCCCAGAAGACCATGTTGACCCAGGGGAAGACCAGTGGCAGCCGGTTGGTCCACTGATGGCCGGGGTAAGTATCCACCGCGCCGGACATCAGCCCGCGCACCTCGGCCATATTTTTGAGCCATTGAGGGTTGAGGCGCAGTCCAAGGAGACCGGGGCCCATGAAGGCGTAGGGCTGGGCCAGGCGGAAGGCCAGGAAGGCCCCCAGGAGAGCAAAGGCGCCTAAAAGCACCAGGCGCGGGGCGGCCCGGCGCAGGCGCGCCACTCCGCTATCGCTCCATGGCACACTGCGAACCACATAGATGAGAGCCGCCAATCCTACCAGCAGGCCCAGAGGCCAGACACTGATTTTGCAGGCCATACCCAGTCCGGTGGTCAGGCCGGCCAGAAGCGCGTAGATATATGGATGGGCAGGGGCAAGCCCTGCCCCTCCATCGTGGTTGCCCTGATTAGGGGTATGCAGAGGCAACCCCTGCGGTTGCCCCCCATTGCGGCCACTCAGGGCCAGGCAGAGGGCCAGATAGAGGGTAACTGCGACAAAGAAGTTGGCATAGGCGTCCACGGTATAGAAATGGGATTGCTGGATGGGCAGGACGGCCAGCGCGTAGAGAGAGGCCGCCAGCAGCCCGATGCCATCGGAGCGGAGCTGCCGCCCGGCCAGGAAGACAAAGAGGATGCTTCCGGTGTCCAACAAGGCCGCCAGCAGCCGCCCCAGATGGCGGGCACCGCCGCCGCTGAAACTCCCCGGCCAGCAGGCCGACGAGGGTCCCAGCAACAGCGGGCCCAGCAGCCGGGCCGGAAGGGAGACCGCCACCCCGTCCCGGCAGCCCCGGTCCAGTGCCTCCCCCACCGCGCGGGTCAGAAACAGGGGTAATGTGCCATAGACGAAGAACCTGTACCCGCGATTGTAGGGATTCAGCGGGGAATTGGCCGTATCCAGGTAAAGGGACAGGCGGTTGGGCAGGCTGACTGCCGCCGTCACCTGGCGCAAAAACTCTTCATCCGGGTGGATGGGCTGCCCTTCACCCCAGCCCAACCCAACCAGACGGAAAGACAGGCCCATCAGCAGAATCGCCAGAAGGAATAGAGAGGTTTCCCAACGGGGTTCTTTCCGCTCCATATCGTTCCCAGATTTGGAAGAGATACAGGGTTTTGCGGCGACGGTCTGCGGCCGTCGCCGCAGAACCCTTCATCACGGCCCTCCTTGCCGGGCCGGCTGGACTTCGACCATCACAAACAGAAGCCGGCCATCCACTTCGGAGTAGAAGGGGGTCTCCATACTGTTCGGGAAAGTATCCCGCAAGAGGTCCAGGTCGGCCATTTTCTCCGCCAGGACGACGAAAAGCGCTCCACCGGAGGGGTCCACCTCCGGGAGTTCCTCCACAGAAAAGTCCCGGCCCGTCACATCCCGCAGGCGGAAGGCAATGGCGCCAAAGTCCCAGTACATGAACGGCGCACCGTCAAAATAGACCGGCGGGACTTCATCCCTCCCCTCCAGCGCGTCGCAGAGGACGTCGGCGACCTCGGCGGTGGGATTACCATAAATGCGGCGGGGCGTGTAAATCTGAAAGTAGAAGTGGAGATTGATGAGGGAAATCAGAATCAGCAATCCGGCATAAAGGGAAATGTGAAGCGTGAAACGCAAGCGATCTCCAGCCAGGCGGCGGACGGCCTCCAGGGTCTCCGTGATGCCCAGAGCGGTCAGTATCGCCACCACGGGGATAATCCCGACCCCCCGCTGGCTGGACGGTGGGTTCTCGGTCAGGGTCCAGCCCAGGAGGATGAACGCCCAGAACCAGAGCAGAAGCAACCCCCCGCCGGGCCGCCGGACGCGCCAGAAAGCCACCGTCAATCCCAAGATGAAAAAGATGCCAGAGACGGGGTCCAGCAGGGGGATGCCCGGATGATACCAGAATGTAGGGTCCGTCGTGGCGTTAAAGGCGGAAACCGACTTCCAGAATTGCTGGAAGAGGAGCGCGGCGGCGCTCTTGCCGGTCAACGACATCTCCCGCGCCAGCCAGCCGGAGGCAAAGATGCTGACTTGGTTATAGCGGGAGAGGAAGTCGGCCGGATGAGCGACATAGTAGAGAGCCAGCGGCCAGAGGGCCAGAGCGAACCCCACTGCCAGAGCGACCAGCCCGCGCCCGTGTCGGTTCAGAAACGGGCTCCCCCCGCCCAGCGCGCGCCCGACCAGATAGAGGCCAACCACAACCGTCATCAGACGGGCACCGAAGTAGGCGTACCAGGAGAGGCCCAGAACCAACCCGGCCAACGCCAGATCCAGGTGACGGTCACCTGGAGGAGGAACGTCCCCTTTGCTATCCAGGCCCCGGAGGAGGAAGTAGAGGACAAGGGGCCCCAGGAGCGTATCGGCAATCTGGTTAGAGGCCAGGCGGCTAAAGTGGAGCGCGTAGTGGCCGAAGGCGACCAGAACGGCGGCCCCCCATCCCACCCATTTTCCTGCCAGTCGCTGGGCCAGGAGATATGTCGCCAGAACGGACGCGGTGCCCACCAGGGCCGAGAGCATCCGCGCCCCGGCAACAGTGACCCCGAAGAGTTTCATCCAGAGCCCGGCAACGAGAAAGGAGAGGGTTGGAACACTGTACCAGCCGGTGGCGAAGGGGTTACCCAGGGGCGGGCCCAGCAGCCGCAGCGCTTCCAGGGCCTGGGTGCCCTCATCGCCGCCGAAATTGGCGGGAATCGTATCCAGGGCGACAGCGCGGGCCAGGAATGCAGCCAGGAGCAGGAGGAGCAGGGGAGCAAGTCGCAAGACCGCATATCGCAGGGCGCCTGTCGCAGGTCGCAGGGCGTAGAGTGCGGGGGGCATGGGGACCAAGGCCAGGAGGTAGAGGAGCAGGCCAAGGGCCCAGGCACGCAGGTAGGGGGAGAAATTGGCGGCGGGGTCGGCCCGGCGCGCGCCGATGCCCGCCCAGAGGACCAACAACACGCCGACACCCAGCAGGGCCGTCCGCAGGGGATGAGCGGCGGCATCTGTCAGCCACTGCCGATACCAGGAAGGCCGGGAAGAAGGTGCACCCCGATGTCCCTCTGCGCGTCGGAGGGCCACCCCCCACAGCAGCGCGCCCAGCGCGCAGAAAATGACCCCGTCCCAGACGTATTGGGGGAGTCGGAGGAAGTAGACCTGTCCCAGGATCACCAGCCCCAGGCCCAGGAGCAGCAGAAATGCATCTGGCTTTCCCTTCATTATCGGTTGCCTTATACAGGCGGAGAATCAGAGGTCCGGGCCAGGAAGCCGGCACTACGGTCCGGTTCCCGAGAAGCCGTGATGAAGAGGCATCCGCCCTTTTCGGGAGGCGGCTCTTCGTAAAAAGGCCGCACGATTCGCTCCGTTATCCAGAGATTGAAGCCGGAGGGCCAAACCACCCAGCGGCCGATCAGTTTCTTCGCCACCAGTGAAGGAAGGCCGAAATAGTGTCCCCACTCCACCGCTGCCAGCGCCTGGGGGGAGAGGTACGGGCGCGCATCCAGCAAGTGTAGGCCGGCCCGCTCCAGCCGCGCCCGCCAGCCCTCCACCCCGTCGTAGTAGTAATGGCGGGAGATGCGGTGAAAGAATTGCCGGTAAAGATTTCCCAGGGGACGAAGCCCCAACCGGTCCAGTGCCTGTCCGATGGAAAGCAGAGCCAGGAAATCGGGGCCGGGGACGGAGAAGTAGAATCGTCCCCCTGGACGGAGGACCCGGGCCACCTCCCGCACCACCGGCTCCACATCCGGGATATGCTCCAGGACGCAATTGCTGACGACGGTCCCAAACACACCGTCCGGAAAGGGCAGGCGGGCACCGTCGGCTTGAAGCAACAGCCGGTAGGCTTCACGTCGCCGCGCCTCCCGCAGCGGCCGGGTATCGGGGTCCAGGCCGACATCGGGCGGGCGGGGGAGGGCCACCGCACCGAAGTGCCCGTCTCCGCAGCCCAGGTCCAGCACCGGCTCCGGGAAGGGCAGAGATATGTAAAAACGGGCCTCAGTGGCCCGCAACAGTGCCCGAAAAGCGGGCAAGTCCTTCAGGTGAATCCAGAGGAGGTCTGGAGAGGATAATTTTGTTTTTGTGGCAGCGAAGCCGCCACAAAAACAAAATTCTTCATCCATTATCCTACCTCCACTTCCTCCGTTTCCGTCACAATGTCCCGCTGGCGGAGAAATTCCCGGGGACGGGGCTGAGCCTGACCCCGCTGAAGGGCATAGAGGCTACCCAGGACCACCAGCGGGAGTCCCACGGCCAGGGGAAGGTAATAAATGGGGTCCAAGCGCGGTGAGGCCGAGAAACGGTCCAGATTGAAAAGCGTCACCGTCAGGGCCAGCCAGACAGTCAAGAAGTTAGGGATAGCATCGCCGGAGCGGAGCAGGCGCAGGCCCGGCATCCGACCCTTCGTGAAGGGGGCAAAGAGATTGCTCCCCATAAAGCCCAGTTGGTCCTCCAGGATGTGGCCGGCGAAGCCCAATGTGGTAATCAAGCCCGCCCAGAGGGGAGTACGAGAAACCCCGCCTCCGCTCACCCTTTCTATCAGCGCGACCACTGCGGCGACAATTAACCCCAGCAGGATCGCCAGAGTCAGACTGTGGGACCAGCGACGATGCCAGTCCAGAAAGTGGACCCGCAGCCGGTCCCCCACCCGCTCAAAGCGGAAAGACGGACCGCTGAAAATGTCTATCTTGTACTCTTCGTCGTAGGTCTCCACCAGAGGGAAGTCCAGAGGGACACGCACCTCCTCCAGGCCCTCCGGCTCTGAGCCCGGGAAGGGGACCTGCCCGGTGTTGACAACCGGACCGATGCGAACCGCGACCTGGTTCCGCCGGGGGTCAAAGCGGACCACATACTGCCGCCAGAGGTCAGCGCCCAAGCGAATGGTATGGAGCATAATGTTCTGAGACTGGCCTGTCTCGTAAGCCCGCCGCATCGCTCCGACCAGCGCGTCGGCAATCCGGTGCGGGTCGGGGTTGGGGCCGGGGTCTATCTCCAGGTCGTACCGTTCAAAGTAGCGGACAAACTTGAAGTCCAGCGTGTCGGGCAGAATCCCTGCGATGCCGCCCAGGACGGGCAGGAGCGACCCGTCGGCAGCCTGCCGGACCACTTCGGGGAAAAAGGTCGCCAGCGCGACGCCAGTGAGGAAGTGGGTAATGCCTTTCATCGCAACTTTCCGAAGGTGACGGTCACCTTATCACTACTCGGCAAACATATCCCGCGATTTGAACATCAGAACCAGGGCGCCAGATTCGGAGCGAGAGCGGTGGCGCTCTCCGGCTCGCACGACCAGGCTCTCCCCCGGCCCCACAACCACGACGGAGCCGTCAGCGTACTCTATGGTGATTTCCCCCTCCAGTACCAGGTACATTTCGTCTTTGGGGTGCTGATGGTAGAGGTATGCCCCCTCCATGCGGGTCAGGTAGGCACAATAATCGTCCACGCAGCCCAGTACCAGGTGCTGGAATGGCTCTTTCAGGCGAGATGCAGTCTGGGAAATGCTCTGTTTGGCTTCCATTGCACCCCCTACAACTCCACAAAATAAGCCGATGCGGCCCGGTCGATCAGGTCGGGAGAAAGGGTCGGCGGGACGTTCAGATACCGGGCGATGTCGCAGAGTTGCTCCACCAGGTCGCGGGGGTGGCAGGCCCGCAGCGGGCGCTTGGGCTTGATGTAGTGCTCCTGGAGCAGGTAAGCCAACCCCCGGTCATCGTAGGGCACCCCTTTGGCCTGACAGACCCGGCGGAAAATCTCCCGGTACTCGTCAAAAGTGGGATTTTTGATCTCAATCTTGTGCCGGATACGGCGCAGGAAAGCCTCATCCACCAGGTCCTTCGGGGCCAGATTGGTGGCAAAGACGATGAGCACATCAAAGGGGACCTCTATCTTCCGCCCCGTGTGCAAAGTCAGGAAGTCCACCCGCTTCTCCAGAGGGACGATCCACCGGTTCAGGAGGTCACGCGGCCGGACCTGCTGCCGTCCGAAGTCGTCAATCAGGAGCATCCCGCCGTTGGCCTTCATTTGGAAAGGGGCCTCGTAGTATTTGTTGGTCTCGTCATAGACCAGGTCCAGCGTCTCCAGTGTCAGTTCGCCGCCCACCATAATCATCGGACGGCGGATACAGACCCAACGAGGGTCCACGTTCCGCCCGCCTGCCGGGGCCTCGGCGCGGGTGTGATTCACGCTGTCAAAAACCTTGATGACCTGACCGTCCACCTCCACGGCGTAGGGGACGAAGATTGTGCCGCTCATAATCATTTTGCCGATGGCCTCGGCGATGACCGTCTTGCCGTTGCCGGGAGGGCCGAAGAGGAAGATGGACTTGCCGGAGTTGACGGCAGGACCCAGTTGGGCAAAAGTCTCCTCGCTGATGACCAGATGGGAGAGGGCCTGACGCATCGTCCGCTGGTGGACAACGATCTGCCCCAGCGACTGCTGGCGGATGGAATCACTGTATACAGCCAGGGGAATCGGCGCCGGCCCCGCGTAGTGGCTCCGGTCCAGCGCCTCGCGGGCCATCAGCCGCCCCTTATCGGAGATGGCATACTGGTAGGCCGCCTCGGCGAACCCTCCGGCCCCTTTGACTTCACAGAGTTTCTCCCGCTTGAGAAACTCCAGAACCTGGTCCACCACACCCGCGTAGGGGAGTTTCATCCGCTCCGCCAGTTCATACCCGGAGAGAAAACCTTCAAAATAGAGCACTTTGAGAGCCAGGTCGATCAGAAAACCGAGATTCAACCCGGTCTCCTCCACGGAGCGCGGGGCGCGGGGTAAAAAACCGGTCGGGACCACTTCACTGGCAGGTTTTTGAGCCATCTCCTCCTCCCTCGTGAGATGACAAGTCAGATGCCAGGCACTTCATCTATTCTCCCAGCACTTCTCCGACGCGCAGTACCTCTTCTTCCGTGTTGTAGCCATGAGGGCTGACGCGGATATAGGACTCCCGCAGAGAGACGGCGACCTTCGCCTCCCGCAGGCGGGCATAGGCGGCGCGCACATCCCCCGGCACGGCGAACGAGACAATCGCCGACCGATGGGCCGGGTCAAGATTGCTCGCCACCGGGTATCCTCGCCGTTGCAGGTCGGCAATCAACACATCGGTCAGGTAAAGGGTGTGGCGGTGGATGTTCTCTATCCCCGTCTCCAGCAGCAACTCTATGGCCGCCATGAGCCCGGTCATCCCCACCAGGTTGGGGCCGCCCAGGTCAAACCGATGGGCGTCGGGAAGGAAGGTCAGATCGTACTGCCGCCATTCCTGCCAGTTGACCACACTGATACAACCCGCCATCGGCGGAGACATCTCCTCCAGCAACTCCCGGCGGCAATAGAGAAAGCCCACCCCCACCGGCCCCATCAGCCACTTGGGACCGCCAGCAGCCAGAAAATCTATGCCATACGCGCGCACGTCCATCGGGATGACCCCCAGGGACTGGATACCGTCCACGATAAAATACGCCCCGTGCGCCCGACACCACTCCCCAATTGCCGCCAGGTCGGTCCGGAAGCCGGTGAGGAACTCCACCGAACTGACGGCGACGGCGCGGGTGCGCCGGTCGGCACAGGCCTCCAGCGCCTCCACCGTCAGGCCGCCCCGATCGTGGGGGATACAGCGGGCCTCCACCCCCTTCTGCCGCTCCAGCAGCATCCAGGGGTAGACATTGGAGGGAAATTCCATGTCGCAGAAGATGATATTGTCGCCGGGACAGAAGGGGAGGGACTGGGCCACCAGATTGAGGCCATGGCTGGTATTCTGGACAATGGCGATTTCCTCGGGCGTGGCGTTGATAAGACGGGCCACCGTCTTCCGCAACCGTTCCGGAATACCCTCTTCATCCCGGTCTATAAATCCGAACGTGACCATGCGGTTATCCAAGTAGGAGACCATCGCATCCCGTACCCGGCGGGGGAGCGGGGAAATGGCCGCGTGGTCCAGAAAGGTACATACGGAGGTCGCCGCCTCCATCTCGTCCCGCAGGAGGCGCAGTGGGGAAGTGAAAGTCTCCAAGAGTCCTCCTCACCCATCAACGGCGAACGCGATATTTATTGTGATCCATAATGACCCGTGTTCTCTCCATCTGCTCCTGGTCTGTGACGTCTAAAAGCGAAGCAACACCGACATCATCGCTCCGTTGAGGCCGAAATCCGTTCCTTTAGCACTCCGGCCAACTCCTGGCTCCAGGCCCGGATGGCGTCCCAGTTACGATAATCCCCTTCCGGTATTCTCATCAAATTTCGGATGATAAACCGGTCTATGGCCGACAATTTACTGTAGTCCATTCTGCCCGCAAAGAGGCCCACGCTCACCGGCGGCACGATGGCCCGCGCCGGTTCCATCCAAGACTCCACCAGGCGGCGATGGTCCTCGGTATCTTCCTGCATGGTCAGGCAAACAGTGAAGTAGGCAACAGGAATCCGGCTCAACGCCTCGCGGTGTGTCTTTAAAAATTTCACCACATCTGACTCCCATCGGAACCGACGCATCGGAGCGCCCAGAACCACAGCCCGATAAGGACGCACATCGCGGACCTCCCGCAGCGGGTGCACTTCCACGGAGATGCCCTCTTCGCGTAGGACGGAGGCGATAAACTCCGCCACTTCGCCAGTAGAGCCGGCATAGGTTTTATACCCGATCAGCACTGGGGCTGTCATTGGGTTCCTCCTTTACAATTCGGCCAATCGGCGCGTCACCCGGTCCAGAACCGTCTCGGCGACGGCGGCCTTGCTCATCAGCGGCAGCTCCTCCACCCCACCCTCCCGGTCCAGAAGCACCACCCGGTTGGTCTCGGCGGCGAAGCCCGCATCGGCGGCAGTGATGTCGTTGGCAACGATCAGGTCCAGCCCTTTTGCCTCCAGTTTGGCCCGCGCGTTTTCCAGAAGGTCCTGGCTCTCGGCGGCAAAGCCCACTACAACGCGCGGGAAACCGGTGTCGGCCCGCCGCCGGGCCACCGCCGCCAGGATGTCCGGCGTCCGCTCCAGGTGAAGGGTCAGATCAGCCGTCTTCTTGATTTTGTGTTCGGAGACGGTCGCCGGGCGGTAGTCGCCGACGGCAGCGGCCATCAGCAAGGCATCCGCGTCGGCGGCCGCTCCCAGCACCGCATCCAGCATCTCCTGCACCGTGACGACGTCCACCCGCTGAGCGCCGACCGGGGTGGTCAGCGAGACCGGGCCAGTGATCAGAGTGACCTCAGCCCCCCGGTCCAGCGCCGCCTGGGCCAGGGCGAAGCCCTGCTTGCCGGAGGAGGGGTTGGAGATGAAACGGACGGGGTCCAGGAACTCGCGGGTCGGCCCGGCGGTGACGACGATTTTCCGACCGGCAAGAGGGCCCTGGAGGCCCAACACCCGCCGGATATGGCCCAGAATCTCCTCCGGCTCCATCATCCGCCCCTCCCCCTCCAGGCCGGAAGCCATGCGGCCCCGGACGGGTCCGGCGAAGTGGACCCCGCGCGCCCGCAGTGTAGCCACATTCGCCTGGGTGGCCGGGTGGCTCCACATCCCGGCGTCCATCGCCGGCGCCAACAGGACCGGACAGGTCGCCGCCAGGGCCAGGGTGGAGAGTAGATTATCCGCCAGGCCCCCGGCCAGTTTGGCCATCGTGTTGGCCGTCGCTGGCGCAATGACCAAAAGGTCGGCCGCGTGGGCCAGCCCGACGTGGGCGATGTGGGTGGGCAGGCCGGCCCCGCCGGTCCGCCACATATCCACATAAACCGGTCGGCCCGTCAGCGCTTCAAAGGTCAGCGGGGAGACGAAGCGAGTGGCCGCCTCGGTCATCACCACATCCACCTCGGCCCCCATCTGGGTGAGGTGACTGGCCAGGGTGCAGACCTTGTAGACGGCGATGCCGCCGGTGACACCCAGGAGGATACGCTTGCTGCGCAGGAGAGGGACTGGTTCCATAGCGCTTGTCCGATCCGTCGTGTTTACCGCAGGACAACGGCTCTCTGAAATTGTATCGCAAATTGAGCAAATGGCAACCGCTACCCATCAGCCATACAAATCTTGTCACCGACTGGAAACGGGACAGTAACCAAAGCGAAACCTGAGCAATGGCTCTATGTGGTATGATTATAGCGAAAAAATCCCTCGCGTTAGCGAATCATCTCTCGTCCAATCGGGCTGCCACCACAGGAGGAGATATGGTCTCTACCGTCACTACATCTACCGTGATGACTGTGACAACCGTAGCCGTTGCCAGTTCACTGGCCCTGATCGTTGTGCTGACGATGTTTACCCTGCTGGTTCAGAAGGAAGTCGCCGTCACCGCTCGGGAGCGCTGGATGCGGGCTCTGGATCGGGCATTGAACGTTGGCATTATTCCTTTGCTGATAGCATTTCTGGCACTGGTCGCAATGCGAATTGCGGAGATTCTCAGATAACCATCCATCAACGTCATCACAGCGGCCCCCGTTTTTTTCTCCTGCAGATGACCACGGCGCGCCGTTCGCTGGTAGGACGGGATTTTCAGCCGGTCTGGACGGCCTGGAAAGGCCGCCCTATAGGATAACCGCGCAACTCCTAATACTGTTCCAGCAATAGCCCACAAGGGGATTTTGCCCCCTTCTCAAAGGGGGAAGAAGAGGGTTTGGGGGCGGCGGCCCTTTGGGTCGCCGCCCCCAAACCCCATCTTGATCTCCTCGCCTCGGGAGGGGTGAGGGTGCCAGCCCCTGCAGGACTACCCCCTCAACCCGGCTCACAGAAACGGTGCGATCAAAAAGAGCCAGATATTAATCAGCCCATGGGTCAGCGAAACTCCCACGATGGACCGGGTACGCTGAACAAACCAGCCAAACAACAGCGCCACGCCGAAGACGAAGAAAACATCGGCCAGAGAGCGATGGCCAATGTGCAAGACAGCGAAGACTGCCGAAACGTAAACCATCCCCTTTCTCCCCATCACCTCTACGGCCACCTGCTGCATGATTCCCCGGAAAATCAATTCCTCAGCCAGACCGGTAGAAATCAATAAAATCAAGGCCGCTATCAGAAATTCCCCTGGATTCCACTCCGAAATCAGTGGCGCCGGCCGTAGAATCCTGTATTCCAGCATCCCCAGCGGCAAGCCCAGAAACGGCATCAGCGCCTGCAGTGCGAGTCCCCGCCCGTGGAGGCCCACCTGATCCCAGGGTATTTGCAATATCAGACGCCTCACGATGAAAGCGGCAACATAGAGAGGTACACTGATAATGAGATACCAGTAGATTAAGGGGACGGAGTGTAGCGGAAGAGAAAGGCTTATCAGACGAATCAGCGGCGCCAGGGTCACTCCCATCCAGAAACGGTAGGTGGGTCGGTCATAGTATCGGGCGCCATACATCAGAGCACCCGTTAAAAGAAGGCTGTGCAAAAGCAAACCCAACCGGGGCTCCACCAGAGCCATCAGAATTTCCGCCACCGTCAGCAAAACCAGATACCCCAGAGCGGGAAGCCAGAACGTCTTCCCCGTTTCCTGAGCCACGGAAGCCGTCGCTTCCAGCGGAGACCGGGAAGGCCCCTGCCCCAGCGCCTCCAGTTCTCGCTGGGCCAGCGCGTTGCGGCGGTTGAGGTTCAACGTCTGATAAAGACAGAACCGCCGTTCCTCCACCGTCTCCACTGCCTGGGCCAGCCAGTACCATGCCCGCTCCGAATCCGGATGAGCCCGGACCACCCCTTCAAGAAGCCCGCGGGCCCGGTCCCGCTGACCGGACCGAAGGGCTGTCACTGCTTTCTGGATTTGCCAGTCGGGACCGCCCCTCATTCTTCCACCCTCAACCACAGCCACAAGGTCCGGTAGGGAACGGGCAGGCCGTTCCGGTAGAGAAGAAACGCGACCCGAACGCGATCCCCGGCCCGCGCCGGAGTGAAGGGGACGGGACCCTCGTAGGCCGCACCCGCATCCAAACGGATCGGTCCGGCTTGACCCAGCAGATGATCGCCGTCCACTACCTCCAGGCGATACTCCATAGTCATCTCTTCTCCATTCACAATCCCCACGGTCACCGTCACCGGTTCTCCCACCACGCCCCGATAGGGATAATCTGTCGCCAGTCCCCCAGGGCCTGAGAGGTAGAACTCGGTAACCGGTTCACCGATCCCGGCAAGACGGATAACCATCAGCAAGAGCAGAAGGTCCAGGGCCAGAACCCCCATGAGTCCGCCATACCGCCAGAAGCGGGGATGAAATCTTGATGGATTTGCAAAGGCCCAGGGCACAGTCCACTCCCAGCGGTCGTCCGGTGGCAAGGAGTGCCAACGCACCCAGGCCAGAGCGGTCGCCAGAAGAGTTACTCCAACCTCCACAGCCAGGACGGTTCCCAGGCGAATTCCCCAGGGCAGTTGGTCCAGAATTAATGCCAGCAGAGGGACCAATGCCAGACTGATGCCAACCGAAAGGGCCAACCGCTCCACACCGTCCGGGCCGTTCCGCCGGGGAAAAAGGGCCGCTTGCAGCGCATACCCGGGACAGAAAAGAAGCAGCGTCATCCCCAGCAACAGGCGCACCGCGGCCAGCGGGATCGGCAACGTTTCGCCTGGAACCGTCAGAACCACCAGCAGAACGGCAGTCAGAAGGACAAAGATGAACGTATACCGAACCATTCAGCCTCCCATAACGCGCAAGCCACTTCTGGAAATGCCCGGCACGTCATCCTGTCATCTCCCGATACACTTGAAGCGTCTCCTCCGCTGTCCGCTCCCAGTTGAAGAGCCGGACCCGCTCCAGGCCCCGGGCCCGCAGTTCCTCCCGCAGATGGATGTCGGTGAGGGCCCGGTGCATCGCTTCCGCCCATCCCTCCTCGTCCGAAGGGGACACTCGCAGGGCCGCGTCGTCGGCAACCTCAGGCAAGGACGCCGCGTCCGAGCAGACGACGGGCGTCCCACAAGCCATCGCCTCCAAGACGGGCAGGCCAAACCCCTCGTAGAGCGAGGGAAACACGAAAAGGTCGGCCCGGTTGTAGAAGAGAACCAGGTCCTCGTCCGGGACGGCAGGAAAGTGGAGCACAGCGTCCGCCAGGCCCAGTTCCCGAATCTCCCGCTCCAGCACGTGAGCCTGAGGAAGGTATTGTACTGCGCCGACCCGGACAAGCCGGACATTGGGCATATCCTGGCGCAGGCGTGCAAAGGCCCGCAGCAGAAAGGGCAGGTTCTTGCGGGGATTCTCCGAGCCCACATATAACACATACCGGTAGCGGCTATTCAGGCCGTAACGAGCATCAAAATCGGGCGGGATCGTACAGGGACGGAAAAGAGCAGAGTCCACTCCCTGCGGGACCACCCGTATCCGTTCCGGCGGATAGATGAGGACCCGAGTCACCGTCTCCCGGGTCCAGGCGGAAACTACGATCAGCGCGTCTGCCCGCCGCAGTGCGCGCGTCGCCAACACGTCCAGCCATTCCTCCCAGCGACTCCGGTACACCCGCATCCCCGGATCGCGGCGGGTCAGGTAAGGGACGATGTCGTGGACGGTCACTACCACGGGATGCAAGTCGGGTCGGACCCACAGGAGCATCGCCATCTGCTGCGCGGTCAGGTGGACCAGGACGCCGGATTTCAGGTCTGCCGCCAGCGGATAAGTGGTGAAGAACGTCCGGACGTCCCATCCCAGGGGCCGCGCCAGGCGGTGAATGGCCCGCACAGGCCAGGGATGATGCGGGGTCACCAGACGGAATGAAACGCCTGCCCGCTCCAGCGCTTCGCAGAGCGAAGCGGTATAGCGGGCCAGGCCGATCCGATGGCGATATGGGCGCACCAGAAGTTGGACCACCGTTTTTCTTTCCCTTTCTACTTGCCCGATGGCAAACCTTCGGGCTCAACCGCAAAGCCCCCTTCGGGGCCGAGAAATCTGCCACCCGCCAGCGCTTCCGAAGACGAGAGATTGAGGGGTTTCGCGTTCTGAGCCCGGATGTTTACTCTCGGCTTTCCTTTCGGAAGCGCTCAGCACCGAGCACCCTCAAAGCCACGTGCCAATTCAGGTAGAAAAGGGCCTCACACAGGGCAACCAATCGTTGCCCCACCCACCCGCCGGTCATGACGCGGGGCACCAAATGCCACTCCCGCGCGGCCAGAATGGCTACGTCCCCTACCCGGCTTCCCTGCCGGGCCTCAGCCCGAAGTCTGAGCAGAGTCCGGATGTGAGCCAACAACCAGAAATGGGCGCGCGCTTTTGCGGAAATGCCGCTCCACCCTCGCAACAGCGCCAGTCCCCATTCCATCAGGTCCGCCAGGAGCAGGCCAGGCCCCAGCAGCAGCAGGGCCTGCCAGTCCCAGTTGCGCCATACCGTCAGCCAGCGGTTGCGGAAGGAACAGTACAGAGCCAGGGGCGACGGGCGGTCCAGACGGCCCGCGTGGTAAACAGCCGACGCCGGAATATGCAGGCATCGGCACCCGGCCCGTGCGGCCCGCCAGGAGAGGTCTGTTTCTTCGTAGTACATATAGAACTTTTCGGCGAAGCCTCCCAGTTCCTCCCACAATTTTCGGCGAATGGCGAAGACAGCGCCCGACACCGCGGCGACGTCGGCCGGCCGTGCTCCCGAAAGGGTTGCCCGCGAGGCATTAAAGTTGCGGGCGAAGACCAGCCCTGTGTAGTGGACGTCCTGACCGCAGGACTGAATCCGCTCCGGGTCGTCCATCCAGAGGATAGTGGGAGTGGTCAGACCCACTGTTGGGTCCCGGAACGGTTCCAGCAGGGCTTCCAGCCAGCCAGGTTCAGCACATGTATCCTGGTTAAGGAAGACCAGCATTTCTCCCCTTGCCGCCGCAGCGCCCTGGTTGCACGCGGCTGCGAAGCCCCGATTGGTCTCGTTGACCAACAGGCGGGCCTCCGGCATCCGCTCCCGAACCAGGGCTGCGCTCCCGTCGGTGGAGCCGTTATCCACGATAATAACCTCGGCCTCAGGCGGCAGGGTCCGCCGCAGCGAATCCAGACAGTTCTCCAGGTAGGGCCACCCGTTATAAACCACGACGATGACACTGGCTATCGGCTCCATATCGTTACCGGCGATAAGGACTCCCAGACCGGGTGCGGTAGATAGCCGCGAAGCGATTGTCGTAAATCCGATTGTACGAAAAGACATCCGGCAATTCGGCACCCGCCCTCCAGGCCCGCAGGGTCATAGTTTCGGAGAGGATAAAATAGACGGGCCGATCATCCGGACGGCCCCACTTTGGCCGCAGACGGCGGGCCTTCCAGAGGCCATCTGCCTCCGCCAGCGCCACCAGCCGCTCGTCCACCCCCATCCAGACCCACGCGTCTTCTCCGTGCGTTCCCAGCCACTCCACCGCCCGGCGCTCCAGGTCCGTGTGAAAGACCCAGTTGTGGCTCAGGAGCGGCTCGTTGGTCACCTTTAGCAGCGAAGATAGCGAGAAGACCATTATCAGGACGACCAGCCCACCGGAGAGAGCCATCCGCCAGGAAGCCCGACGGGCCAGCCCTGCCAGAGCCTCCCCTGCCAGGGGGATGGCCACTATCATCAGGTGGGGAAAAACCCGCACCTGCATGTTCGCCGAGAGTGCCCCAGAGAGGTCCAGAATCACCGAAACCGCCAGGAACAGGCCGAAACCGCCGTAGAGCAGCCACAAGAAAAGTTGGTTGGGGGACAGTTCCTCCCGCCCCTCCAGCATCCGCTTCCCCCTCAGAAGCCAGAAACTGAAAGAGAGCAGAAGGACCAGCCAGTTGAAAAGGGTCAGCGCGATATAAACTCCCTCGCTGACCCACGCAGACTGGACATACCGGTACGGATTGGTCGCCGTTTCTATCCCCAGAAGCAGCATTGCGACCTGGTCCACGATGGAGCGCAGGATGGAGAGTTGACCTCCGGCGGGCGGGTAGATGTGATAGATGACGACGTACAGGAGAACAGAGCAGGACAGAGTCACATAGAGCAGGCGTGTCAGGGGAGTCCACCCCCTTGTCTGCCTGCGGCTCCATCGCCGCCACAGTTGCCATCCCAGGAACGAACAGGCGATGGCGAAGAGGTAACTGGACGCGAAGAACGCGCTGCTGGTGGTCAGCCCGAAGGCGAAGAGGTAACTGAGGACCACCCACTTGCCGATCGGCCGTCCGGATTCGGCTTCGCGGAAACTGGCAGCGAGGGCATAGAGCAGGCCCAGGGCCATTGCCCAGGTCAATTTGGCATGGCTGCTGCGCGCGGACTCAAAGAGAAATTCCGGCTGCAGGAACAGCATCAGAGAGGCCAGCATCGCCGTCGCCGGGCGTCCCGTCAGGTTTCGGTAGGCGGCGAAGGCCAGCGGGACCAGCAGGACGATGAGAAAGGGTTGCACATAGACCTGCAGGGTGCGGATGGAGAGCCCCGTCAGATAGGAAAGGAACACGTTGAGGGCCGGGTAGCCATAGCCGAAGGGATACGTTTCCGAGGGTACAATAGTCCCCTCGGCGTAGATGGCCTCCGCCGCGACGGTCAGCCGGGCATCGTCTGTGGACGTCCAGTTCCAGAGAAAGCGCGCGCCGATGTACCCGGCCGCCAGGAGAACGTACCCCGCCAGAAGGAAGAGGTACCACCCGGTCGGGTGTCGGCCCGTCAAAGATCCGCGCCTGTCCGCGTTCATGCGCATCGTAAAAACCACATTGTGGCGCAAGATTCACCTTGCACAATACCAGTTAAAGCCTGCACCACACCTGGCTCACCGATTTTGTGAGTTGCTTGTTTCCCAACTGCTTTCATACGCGCTCGTCCGCGCTCCCTCCCAGATCGCAGATGACAGTCAACCCACCTGCCAGCAAGACGATGCCGGCCAGCAGACCCGCCACGATGGTCCGAACCCGGGGAGCCAGGGCCAGGAACGAGTAGACGTAGAGGGGCTGTCGTCGGGCCACGTTCACCCTTGTGGTCCCCAGCAGAACCGGCCCCCCCTCCTCTCCCTCACAACGAGCTACCACGGTGACACTCCAGGTCCCCGCCGTGGACGGGCGCCAACTCCAGAGGACTTCCCGCTCTCCTTCCCCGGGTAGAAGGGAAAGAGTAGTCGTGAGGACCCGTCGGGTGCTGCGTGGCCCATCCAAAAGCGCACAGAGGGGAACTTGACGGGCGTCGTCCAGGCCGAAGTTGCGGAGAAGGGCCCGGACGGTGGCTTCTTCCCCCTCCCGCACCGCCTCCACTTCCAGGGAGACCAGCCCCAGCGCGGCGGGGATCAGCGGCCGCACCGACCAGCGCCCATCCTCCCAGACGACCCGGTAGTCTCCCGGAGCCGAAGGGGGCACGAACCCCTCCCCAATGCTGGAAATCACCTGCGCGCCGGGACCTATATGCAGAATGAACCGGAATCCCCGACGGGTCACCTGTAAGTCCCGCACCAATGCTCCGGCAATTCTCGTTTCGGGGCCTTCCCAGCGGGCCGGAATACTCCGCAGGTCATCGGCGGAAACTGGAGCCGGCTGCGCTTTCAGTCGCTCCTGCAGAGCCTGCCACTCGGCAGGGTTCCGAGGCGGAAGGACGGTAAAGACGGCCAGGGCCACGTCGGCCCGCTTCAGAACGACCTCGCCGTCCCCGCTGTAGAGAATAAATCCGGGCAATACGTTCAGTTGGCGCACGCGCCCATCCGTCGCCACGTACTCCCACTGGTCCAGATACCCGTCCCGGTTCCGGTCTGCGTAGCGGACCCGGGCCCGACCATCCACGTTCCAGACGCCACCCTGCGCGCCGAAGAGATGGAGGCGCCCGTCCACCGGGCTCCAGTAGAGTGTCGGGCGCCCCACCGGCTCCGTAGCATATTCGCCCCGCATCCCGCGGCGGATATCGGCGTAGTTTTCCAAGGGGGGATCCTCTATCAGGCCCGTCAAATAGAGGTTTCGCAGGCCCGAGGGCTCCACCAGTTGTCCATCCCGGAACCCCCGGTCGACATTCCAATCCCCCATACCTTCGCTGCTCCAGTATCCGCCACCCTCCGCCGCAACGAAGGTGGCGACTGCCCAATCCCGGCCTGTCACCCAATCCGGTATCTCGTCGTAGGGTACCGTCTGGACAGCGAAGTCCGGAAACGCAACCACGCTGGTGACGGGATGAAACCCGACTATGCTTATCTCGTAGTCCCAGCGACCGTCGTTGTTCTGGTCCCAGGAATAATCAACCTGGACCAAGGGCCGGGTGAGGCCCCCCAGCCGCGCTACTTCCTGAGAGAAAGCAGAATCCCCGGCCGCGAAGACCTCAAACCGGACCATCAGTTCGGGGCGACCATCGGCATCCCCAGCCAGGTCGTAGTAGGCCATCGGATTCTCAAAATTGGCGTAGTTGACCTGCTCTTTCCGCCAGCGGGCCCAACTGTTGATGTGGTATCCCTGCTCTGTAGGATACCCCAGGACCCCCACTCGCTCTATCTGGGCCTGGCTCCAGTCTATGGCAATCACGGGCGGGCGGTCAAAGTAGTTGTACGCCTCGTAATCGTGTTTCCCCACCAGCAAGGGCCAGAAAAGGGCGTCTGGATAGAGTTCCAGGGGACGGGGCTTCCGGTTCACGTACAGGGTGGACCGAAAGATGTTGACGTCCGGCGGGGAGAGGGCCAGCAGCCGCTGGAGTTGGTAATCCGCAATGCCGTCATCTCCCACATCCACCACTTCTATCTCCCAATCTACCTCGCCGTCGGTCGTCGCCCCTTTGCGGGCCCAATCGGGAGCCGGGGCGGCCTCCCCCCACTCCAGATAGCGCAGGATGTAGCCATCTACGTGGAAGACCAGGGACGGATTGACCCGACCGTCGGGGAGAAACCAGTCGGAACGGGCCATCACCCGGACGTGCCAGTTGGGGGACTCGGTTACCTCTACGGAGCCGGGACGGGTGCGGTAGGAGACCTGCCCATCGCCATTGCGGTCGTCGTAGAGGTCGGCCAAAAGGCGATCCCCTTCCCGCCTGAACATCAGGACCAGTTGGGCCGTCCCGTCGGCCCCCACGTCAAAAATCCAGACGTCGTCGCGAAAATCGGCGACGGCGAGGATGTCCGACCCGGTCCCCATATTCCCGGCCCGGTCCACGATAAGGATGCGGTCGCGAGATGTGGCGAAGGCGCAGTCCACAACGGTCAGGTCCGGACGGCCGTTGCCGTCCAGGTCGGACTGGGTGACGCCGAAAACGGGGATGCCCTCCTGGGCCTGGACGGGCTCCGTGGGCAGGACCAGCGGGCCGAACAGCCCCAGCAGGGCCATCAGCCCTCCGAGTAACATCCGTGCAGGAATTGGGATTGCTTTCACTGCTCGTCGTCGGCGAGAAAGGATGCGACTCCGCTTTGCTCTGTTGCTCACTGCCAGCAAAACTCCTTCTCCTCGCGCGAGAAAAGTCCTTGCGCACTCTGACGTAATCCTTTCACAGGAATGACCCGGCTCCCTACCAAGACAGCCAGGTAGGCAACCAGCGCAGGGACCAGATAGGCCAGGGCAACAGGGCCTGTCGCCCCTCGGGCGGGCCAGAGGGCCAGCACCATTGCCCCCGCTGCACCCAGGAAGGGAACCCAGAGTCCCCGCCGCAGGGTGAGGGGCGGTTGTCCCAGGACGTGCCGGCTCAGCAGGACCAATTGGAGTATCTCCCGCGCCAGCACTGTTCCGGCAGCCCCCAACGCCCCCCAACGGGGAACCAGGACGGCAGCGAGAGCGAGAGAAAGAAGCAAAGACGCCGCCGTCGTACAGGCAATTGTTCCCTGTCCCCCCCGCGCAATCAATACCTGCCAGAAATAGGCGTTCAGAAATACTGCTATGGTTCCCACACCCAGGACTCGCAGAACGGGAGCGGCGGGCAGAAAGGGGGCGCCGTAGAGCAACGTTATCAGGAAAGGAGAGAGCAGGCTCATCGTCACCCCGATTCCGATTGCAGGGACAAGCATCCACAACACTCCCTGGTCGCGCAGACGGGCGAACGCCGCTTCATCCTGCTGGGCCAGGAAGGAAAGGCGGGGCAGAAAAGCTGCTGCCATCAGGCCGACTGACCGGGCAAGCATCATCAGGCTGACCGCCGCGTTGTACAGCCCCACCTCCCGCGCCGGCTGGAAGAGGGAAAGGGCCAGGGTGTCCAGCCGCATATTCAGGCCAACCAGGGTGAAGGTCAATCCCAGAGGAAGAGCGGCAACCACCATATCTCGCGCCAAGCGGGCTTCCCAGCCGAAGGGGCGGGCCAACTGACTCACCCATATCCCGGCGAGAATCAGCGATAGAGTCTCAGCGCCCACCATCGCCCAGAGCGCCCTCTGGACCGATGGGGAGAGAAGCAAGGCCAACACAGATCCGATCAGCGCCAAGCCGGTCTCCAGCCCCTGGACAGCTGCGTCCAATTCCATCCGCTCCAGGCCACGCAAGACCGACCGGAAGAGACCGACCAGTCCCCGGATACCCATGATGAGAGCCGCCGGAAGCAGTAGCGCGCGGACTTCCAGCGAATACCCCAGGGCCATACCTGCGCCGAAGATCAACAAGACCAGAACCGGGAACCAGAGCAGAGCAGGAATCAGAGCGCTAAGGGCCACGCGCCCGGCCCAGATGGGATTCCGGGCAACCTCCCGGGGGACGATACTATCCATGCCCATCAGGGCCGTGTAGGTGAACGTCATGGCCAGGGAGAAGGCCGTTGCATAGAGGCCGTATCCGTGCGGCCCGACCCACCGGGCCAGCAACAGCCCCACTGCCGCCCCCAGAACCTGGGCCACCAGGTTTCCTACCAGGAGCCAGAGCATATTGCGCAACAACCCTCGCTGACCCACGACCGGCACACTCTCCACCTACCACCTCCACCGTCGCCCCGGGATGACGGATTCCACCAGGCCCCACCCACTGGCGGCCCAGCCGACAACCATATAGGGAAAGAACAGCCCGTATTGCCACCAGTGGAGAAGACGGGCCGCGCCCCGAGCGTGGGCCGCTCCGGTGAAACGGGCCTGGCTGAAAATCAGGTGGCTCAACGCGGCCAGCCACAGCGTCCAGAGGAGTCGGCTCCCCAGACCACCCGTCAGCGGGATTGCCAGCATGCCCAGCGCGGTCAACGCCGCCCAGAGATGCCCGCCAACCTCGCGCCAGCGCCGGTGCCGAAGGCCGTGGAGAAAGCGGTTGCGGAACCACCGAGAACGCTGACGCACGTATTCGCCCAGATTGGTGCAGTACGCCGTCCGCACGCAGCTTTCCGGGACGAAGCAGATGCGATATCCGGCGTCCTGCAACTGCCGGGAGAGGGCGTAGTCCGTGCCGATAGGAGCCGGCACGGAGAACCCCCCTACCCTTTCCAGTACGTCCCGCCGGATGGCCGCGTTGACACCGTCCAGAGTGTCCACAGACATCGGCGCCCTGGCTTGCATCCAGAGGTGGTGGGACCACTGGAAGGCGACCAGGGGGTGAAATTTCTGTCCGTTTAGCGGCCGACGGGTTCCCGTAGTTGCTACCGCATCGCCCCGGAGAATGGGCTCAAGAGTCCGCTCAAAAGTCTCGTCATCCAGCACACAGTCGGCGTCGGTCAGAAAGACGACGGAGCCCGTGGCGCGCTCCAGACACCGCTGGAGTGCGCGCTGTTTTCCCTCCCCGGGCTGCTGTTCCAGGATAACTGCGCCAGGGGGCGCAAAGTGCCGGGCCAGTTCCAGCGTCCCATCCGTGCCCCCCGCGCAGAGGACCAGTTCCAGGTCCGGGTAGCGCAGGCTACCGATAGCCTCCAGACAATCCCGAATGTACTCCGCCTCGTTCCACGCCGGGAGCAGGATGCTCACTCGGGGGAAATCCCGGTGCGCGGGCAGGGATAACGGCCTTCTTTCCTGACCACGCGAAATATCCCTTGAGGAAAGGGGAGCCCCAGCGTCCGGCGCGTCGCCCGGCCCCCGCCAATGACTACACGAAGCCCTTGCGAGAAGCCTCCATCGCCGCCACAGGCAGAGGTTCAGCAACGCGGCCAGGCAGAATCCACCCGCCAGAATCCATCCGGCATGCGATTCTCCCCAGAACCAGAGGATGCGAAGCGCGGCGATCACAGGCACGAAGCACCTCGCTTCCGCCCACTGCCGGGGATGAGCCTCGCCCAGGAAGCCCCTTTTTTCCAGCGGTAGCGCCATCCGCTCTCCCCGCGAATCTCCAGTACCGTCGCCGTCTCCCGGTAGAGGCACCGCTCGCCCCGAAGGAAACAGTCCATTTCCACCTCTGGTAACGACTGAACGGCGGGGAGATGATTGTTCCCTCGCAACAAACCCGTAAGATAGCGGAACGCTTTGTCGGCCCACCCGCAGACCGGCAACAGGTCCCGGGCATCGGGACGTCCTGAAGGGTGCTGACCGTCTATACCCCCGAAGCCGTGAGCCGTTGCGATCCCCCCATGGAGTTGCAGTCCCCTCAAGAGCCATAATTGAGTCGGCTCTGGACAGACGTCCATCCCGTAGCGGCGGGCCCACGCCATGGCCCGGAGGATGTCCCCTGCCCCTGCAATCCACTGGGGGTACCGATTCACCCGCCCATTCCGGTAGACGACCTGGGGAAAGGAGCCATCGGGCAGCCGAAACCGCAGGATGAAGGCCATTGCCCGGAAGGCCGCATCCCGATAGGCTTCTCGCCCGGTCCCTTCGTACCCCAAAAGAAGGGCCGGGATACAGCGGGCAATGTAGAAGGGAAAATACCGACCTGTGCCCTTTGGCCCGAGCACTCCCTGGTCAATCGCCCCGTCCAGCGGGGAGTCAGGGGCCTGAACCTGGGCCTCCACAATAGCGTCCAGGGACGGGACGACATAGCGATTCACCACATCCCTCTCCCCGGTCAGGTTGGTCCAGGCCAGTAACGCCTCCGCGATGGTCGCTGCCTTGTTGGGAACGAACGTCGGGTCGGTGGGGAGGTTCCGGAATCGCCGGACCTCTTCGTCCCAAAGGGCTGGGATGATGTAGCCCCAGAGGTTGCGCCGGGCCGCCTCTGCCATGGTTTCCCACATCGGGTCCCTCCGTTCCCGCAGGACGCGGGCCAGGCAGAGCAACGCAATGTCACAGGCCGCCTCGTGAGGATTGCCTCCTATTCCCGGATTGGCCTCAAAACAGGAGTGGCGGAAATTGCCAGATGGGAGTTGCCCCTGGAGCAGGTCCATACCGGCCCGACGGGCCTTGTCCAGCCAGCGCTCGTCGCCGGTGTTCCGGTACAGTTTCAGGTATCCCAGGATAATCCCCTCGTAGCGCCAATCCAATCCGGAGCCGGTGTAGAGGAGATTATCCTGCCACCAGTGGACTACCGGCCCGCCGTAGCCATCGGGCCCGCGCATAGTCTCCAGCCAGGCCTCCAACTGGAGCGCCGCAGAGGCCAGGACCTGCCGGGAGACGTCGGCCTCTTCCAAAGGGAATCCCCTCATCGATCCCTCCGCGCAGTCAGGACGAGGGTCAGCACGGATGTGACTGCTTGTCTGCCCTCCACCAGGATCACTGCCCGGGCCCGCGCGCGGAATCGGTCAGCCCGGTCCGCCTGCCCCAGTCGTTCCACCAGATACGCCAGGCGGCTCCAGAAACGATACTCCGGTCCACCGATGCCGTATCGGGCAATTTCCTTAAATCCCTGTGCAGTCAGCCACTGGAGAACCTGCCCGAAGCGCAGGGAGCCCTTTTCTGCTCCTTTGTTTTCCGCGGTAGCGGCCCCCCTCCGTCGTCCAGCCGCCAGAGCCAATATGGCACCTCCCGGTGGGAATTTCTCCAATTGACCAGCAACCTCTGGGTAATCTTCCGGACGGGGATCTGCCCAGACCAGCACCGGACGGGAACCTCCCTCGCCTTTCCGCTGGCAGCCTTCCAGCCGCCAGGCCAGTTCCGCCGCATAGAGGGGGTTTCCCGAAACAATCCGGGCCGGGCTGCCCCAGGAGTACGCCAGCACCGCGCAGAGGTTGAATGCGGTCTGGTGGAGGAGGTCGGGCAGAACACCCGGCGGAGGGGGACCTGAAGCAGGACTCACCGTGCGACCTCCTGATAAACTTCCAGCAACCGGAGGACGATCCGGGGCCAGGCATACCGTTCTTCCACCTTCGCCCGCCCCTGCAGGCCCATCATTCTTCGCCGCTGGGGGTCATCCAGAAGCGCCCGCATCTTCTCCAGCAGATCATCCATATCCCCCGGTCGGGCCAGAAGCCCGTCCATTCCATCGGAGACGACCGAGCGAACCCCGGGGATGTCGTGGGCCAAGACCGGGCGTCCGCAGGCCATCGCCTCTATCAGGACCATGCCGAAAGACTCCGGCGGAAAAGAGGGCAACACGACCAGGTCCGACGCAGCGTAGAACGGCGGCAGTTCCCGATGGGGCACCGTTCCTACAAAGCGGACCCGATGTTCTATGCCCAGTTGGGCAGCCAGCGCCACCAGCGACGGTCTCAGGTCTCCGTCCCCTACCAGCAACAACCAGGTATCCGCATCTCCCATCCGGGCGAAGGCCCGCAGGAGGTACCCGGCTCCCTTGAAATGATGTGCCCGGTCCAGCGCGCCGATAAAGAGAAGGACGCGAGCCCGCTCCGGGATTCCCAACCGGCACCGCACAGGCCTCCCGTCCACATCCGGGTGAAAGAGGTCCGTATCCACCCCATTGGGGATTTCCACAACGTCGGCCCAGCGGCGGCGGAACAATCGCGCCATCCGGCAGGAAGCGGCATGGTCCAGGGAAACGACTAGCCATTTGAGCGCTCCCTCAAAGACAGGCGGGGCAACAAGGGCAGTATAGGCATCAAACAGGTACCGCCGTCCCCCGTCACCGATGAGGTCGTTGTGATGACTCAGCACGTATGGGACGTGGCGGATAGCGGAAACCACCCGGATCATCTCCGCGCCGAAGATGAACGGATAATGCAGGTGAACGACATCAAAATCCCGCAACCTTACCAATCCCGGCAGGAACGGGGCGTTTCCGATGCGAAAGAGGGCAGGTAGACGATGTACCGTTACTCCTTTCGGAGAAGGGCCGTGGTCAAAAGAATAGGCGGCAGTGAAAACGGCGACCGAATGACCCAGTCGGGCCAGCCCTTCGGCCTGATGATAACAGACCAGACCGGTACCGGCATAGTAGGGCGGAAAGGTAGCGGTCACGTGGGCAATCCGCATCCTGTCACCACCAAACCAGACACATAGTTATCCGGTACAATAACTGGAAGAGCGGGTCCAGCAACCGATGGGCCCAGCGGGCCGCAGTGGTGTGCCCGGTCTGCTCGTAGGCCAGGTAGGGGGTACAGCGGGCTAAAAGGTCCCGGTCGCGGACCCGGCGGAGAGACTGAGCGGCCCGCCTGCGCACCAGAATCTCCCGCCAGTTCCGGACCACCCAGAGATAGGCCTGCGCTTTTTCCCTCCACCGGCGCGGATGGTACATCATCAGGAACCCCCAGGTGACAACCTCTGCCAGCAGAAGGGATGGGATAAGGAGCAACAGCGTCCGCCAGCGCAGGTTCTTCAAGAGCAAGAGGTACCGGTTGCGCTCCTGGAAGAAGAATTTTCCCGCCCCAAAGCGAAGAGCATAATCGTGATACACTACCGGGTTCGGCACATAGAGGCATCGGAAGCCCGCCAGCCATGCCCGCCAGGAGAGATCGGTATCTTCCATATAGAGGAAAAGGGCTTCGTCCATCCCTCCCAGGACGTCCCAGACGTCGCGGCGGACGCTGAAGGCAGCGCCGGAGATGGCGGCCACATCTTCCGGGGTCATGAAAGCCGCTGGCGGCATTCCGGCGCCCCGGCAGAAGGCCAGCCCTGTCGGGTGGATATCGTTCCCGGCGGTATTGATCCGGGCCGGTTCGTCCATCCGCAGGATGCAGGGGGTGACCAGAGCGACCTGCGGGTCGGAGAGCGGAGCCAGGAGTGCGTCCAGCCAGCCCGGACACACGGTGGTATCCGGGTTCAGGAAAACCAGATAAGTCCCCTGCGCATGATTGGCGCCCAGATTACAGCCATATCCGAACCCCCCATTCACCTGCGATTGGACCAGACGGATGGCAGGGAACTCCTCTGCCACCCAGTCGGCGCTGCCGTCGGTGGAGCCGTTGTCCACTACAATCACTTCATCCCCAGAGGTTAACGTGGAGAGCACCGAAGGAAGAGAGCGTTCCAGATAAGCCCGTCCATTGTAGTTGACAATAATTACGCTGGCTCGCATACCCTATCCCGAGAACAATTCGGGCGGGCGACTTTGCCGCCCGCCCTCCTACACTCAGCCCCCCTTAGCATCCATCAATCAGTATTGCGAAGGCCCAGGATCAGCGCACGCAGCGAATGGATAACGAAACCCGTGGAGATGCAAATGGCCCCCAGAATGGTAAACATCACGCAAAGCAAGGCATAACCGACAGCCAGCAATTGAGTTCGGCGATAGATTTCCGCCACGCAGAACCCCCAGCCCATCCCGGTCATCAGCAGGAGCAGACCCATCAGGCTGAAACTCAGCAAGGGGCGATGCTGACCGATAAACCGAAGGATGCCGTCCAGGACCATCAGACCCTGGAAGAAGGCAGACCGTTTCGGTTTCTCGGCATAGAGGACGGTCACTGGAACCTCTTTGAGTTTCCAGCCGTGCTGTCGGGCCAGCATCTGCATTTCCGATTCCACGGAGAAGCCATTTGAGTGGAAGTTCAGCGCATCCAGGACCCGGGCTGAGAAAGCGCGAAACCCGTTCTGGGAATCAGTCAAATAGACACCGGAGGTATGGTAGGTCAGGAAATTAAACAGTCTGTGACCCCAGACACGCATAAGAGGGACGCGCGAGTGGCCATTCAGATACCGTGAACCCACCACCATGTCGGCTTCGCCCGCCAGGACTGGAGCTAGAATGGTGGGGATCTCCGACGGCAAGTGCTGACCATCGCCATCCAGGAGGACAACTGCCTCGGGGCAGAGTTGACGCGCTGCCCACAAGCCAGTGCGTAGAGCCTTCCCCTTGCCCTGGTTTTGCTCATGACGGAGAACCGTTGCACCAGCCGCACGAGCAATCCCCGCGGTATTATCTGTAGAACCATCATCCACTACAATGACCACATCTACTAACGATCGGGCCTGGAGGACTACACTGCCGATGAACCGTTCCTCGTTGTATGCCGGTATAACTGCGACGACCCTTGCCCCGTTACCAACTCCCATCGTCCAACCTCCTCCCCGCCCACTCCCAATAATCCCCAGCGTCTGCGCAACTTTAACCGCAGGGTTATGTTCAACCCTCCCACGCCAAAGTCCAGAAAAGAAAAATCCTCACAATCTTTAGGGATTTTCCAACTCAGATTATATCAACCCCAAAACGGGGAGTCAATAGTAAAAATGTCACAATCATGCTTCCGTAACTGACCTGTAACACACTTGGGGTCTGGAATGAGGAGAATACAGTGGAAAAGTTGGGGCAATCGGAGGACGATCCGCCCTTACGCTCTCCTGACTGCCGGTGCGCAGGAAGGAAGGCAGAGGGGACGGGCAATAGGGGGAAATTCCCTTTAGAAACCGAAAAGGCGCAGGACGGCGTCCGGCACCCAGAAGTCGCCTACCCGCAGCAGCGTGCGGATCAGGATGGAGCCCACCAGCAACAACCCACTGAAGGCCATTAGCGCGTAATCGCGCAGTGTATACCGGAGTTCCTGCAGCCAGGTCCGGGGGCGCAGTCCGAAACAGCGGAGGTCCATTGCGTTCACGATGTCCTCCGCGCCGACGATGGCGTTGATGGTCACCGGCACAATCAGGGGGGCCATCTTGCGAATCTGCGCGATGAGGCCCCCCGAAAGTTTCTCCACCTCGTACCCGCGCGCCCGCTGGGCATCCAGCGTCAGGTTGAAATCGCGGGCCAGCGTCGGCACGAACCGGAAGGCCAGGTCCATAGAAAATGCCACCTTGTCGGGCAGGCCCAGGCGGCGAAAGGTGACGCCGTAGTGATTGGGATTAAAGGTAAAAGCTACCGGGATGAACAGGAGGGCAATCGTCAGCATTCGCATCATCTGGGCCAGAGCAAAGACGATTTTCTCCACGGTGATGAAGGGATGGACCGTCCAGCCAATTCCCGGCACGACCCACCGCGCCTCCCAGACCGTGTGGCGGGTATCCCGAAGGACGGCAGCGGACCC
>DAOTWK010000341.1:0-7600 GCA_034435815.1 Anaerolineae bacterium
ACGCCGTTGGGACGCCGCCGATGCAGGCGATGGCCGTCATCGGGACCTTCAGCGCGGTCTTCGCCGCCACCATCGCTGTTGCCCAGAACGACATCAAGCGGGTGCTGGCCTATTCCACTATTAGCCAATTGGCCTATATGGTCGCTGCGCTGGGCATCGGGGCCTACATTGCCGCCGCGTTCCACCTGGTCACCCATGCTTTCTTCAAGGCGCTCCTGTTCCTGGGCTCCGGTTCGGTCATCATCGGCACCCACCACGAGCAGGATATGATGAAGATGGGCGGGCTGGCGAAGCGGATGCCAGTCACGTTCTGGACTTTTCTGGTGGGCGGTCTGGCCCTGGCCGGGTTTCCGATTATCACCGCCGGGTTCTGGAGCAAGGACGAGATTCTGGCCCACGCCTGGGCCCACAACCCGACGGTCTTCTGGGCGCTGGCGGTGGGCGCGCTCCTCACCGCGTTCTACACCATGCGGCAAATCTGCCTGACCTTCCTGGGTCACCCGCGCAGCCACCATGCTGAACACGCCCACGAGACACCCTGGGTGATGACGGGGCCACTGGTGGTTCTGGCCCTCTTTGCCCTCCTCTTCGGCTTCGTCGGCGTGCCGGAGGACTTCCCGGTGCTGGGCGAGGTGGGCAAGGCGCTCTTCCATGGCAACTGGTTCCACCACTTCGTCGGCGCGACGCTGGGGAAGGCGCCGAAGGCGCCGCCGTTCAATCCGATTCCGGTCGCCATCTCGGTGGGGGCGGCGCTGCTGGGGCTTCTGGTGGGCTGGTTGGTCTACGGGCGGCGCCCGCTGGCGGAGGGCGAGACTGACCCGCTGGTCCGCTGGCTGGGGCCGGTGCACACCGTCCTGCGCAACAAGTACTACATTGACGAATTCTACGGCCTGGTGGTCATCCGGCCCACCCTCTGGCTGGCGAAGGTGGCCGACGAGTGGATAGATCGGGGGCTGATCGATGGCATCCTGCATGGATTTGCCCGTTTGGGCGAACTGTGGGGCATCCTCAACCGCTGGGTCCACCGCTACGTCATTGACGGCGGGATGGTGGACGGTTCGGCGAAACTGGTCGGCCTGATCGGCCGCGAATTCCGCCAGGCCCTGCAGACGGGCCAGGTGCAGCACTACCTGGTCTCCGTGCTGTTCTTCCTGTGCACCTTCGCGCTGCTGTATCTGCTCTACCTGGGGACAGTGCCCTGATAGGGTTTTTATTGAGTTTCGTGTTGAAAAAGGAACTCTGATGTGCTTCTGTGTCGCGAAAAGGGGAAGAGATGGGTTTTTGCGGCGGCGAAGCCGCCGCAAAAACCCATTTTCCCCATTTAACTCCCCTTCAGGGGGAACAGTGGGCTGCCCCGTTTCTTTTAATATGCGAGACTCAATGATGCAGCGAGCTGTTATTCAGCAGAAAATTAGCACGTTCATGCTTTACGGTGTTTTTATTTACCATGGTCTGATAGAAGTGTGCCAGGAACGGCCGTTCCGATACATGGTGACTCCGCTGGGGAAACAGAATGTCTAACTTTAAGGCATGGTGGTAATTCCTTACCGAAGTGGTAAGGCCACCAACAAGGTGTTCTCTCGAAACACTTGTAACGGAGGTCCGACCGTGGAGTTCTTCTGGCAACATCTGCTCAGCCTGATTCTCTTCGTCCCTCTGGTCGGGGCCGGACTGGTGATGCTCCTGCCGAAGGACCAGGACCGGCTCATCAAGTGGGTCTCACTCCTGATCAGTCTGATCCCGCTGGCCCTCTCGGTCATCGTGTGGATCAACTTCCGGCCCGATGTGCCCGGCTTCCAGTTTGAGGAGCGGGTGGAATGGTTCCCGCTGATCGGCTCCTCGTATCACGTGGGGATTGACGGCATTGGCCTGGTGATGGTGCTCCTCACCACCTTCCTCACGCCGCTGGCGCTCCTGATCTCCTTCAGCATCCATGAGGAGGTCCGCTCCTACTTCGCCCTCTTCCTGTTCCTGGAGACGGGGATGCTGGGGGTCTTCGTGGCGCTGGACCTGCTGATCTTCTTCCTGTTCTGGGAGATCGGACTCATCCCGATGTTCTTTCTCATCAACCGCTGGGGGAGCGAGCACGGGGAGCGGGAACTCTGGCGCGGCTACAAAGTCCCAGCGCGGACCTATGCGGCCTTCAAGTTTCTGCTCTACACGATGGCGGGGTCGCTGGGGCTTCTCTTGGCCATCCAGGTCATTGGTCTCACGGCGAAGACCTTTGACATCGTGGAGTTGCAGAAGGTCTGGCCTGCGTTCAGCGGTTCCCTTTTCGGCCTGCCCATCTCGGTGATTAAGGCTATCGGGTTCTGGGCTTTCACCATCGCCTTTGCCATCAAGGTCCCCATCTGGCCCTTCCACACCTGGCTGCCGGATGCCCACACCGAGGCGCCGACAGCCGGCTCCATGATTCTGGCCGGGGTGCTCCTGAAACTGGGGGCCTACGGTTTCCTGCGGTTGGTGCTCCCGCTCTTCCCGGAGCAGGCGGTGCAGTATGCGTGGGTGCTGGCGCTCCTGGGGTTGGCGGCAGCGGTGATCGGCGGTTTCTCTGCCCTGGGCCAGGACGACTTCAAGCGGCTGGTGGCCTACTCCTCGGTGGGACACATGGGCTTTGTGGTGCTGGGGGTCGCAGTGGCGGCGAAGGCGCTGGGCGGTGGGGTGAACGCGCTGGACGCAGCGCTGGCGACCAACGGCGCAGTCCTGCAGATGTTCAACCACGGCATCACTGCGGCGGCAATGTTCGCCCTGGTCGGAGTGGTCTATGAGCGGGCGCACACCCGCAACCTGCGGGATTTCGGCGGGCTGGGAGTGGTGGTGCCGGCCTACGGCGGCATCCTGCTTTTTTGTACCCTGGCCTCACTGGGGTTACCGGGGCTGAACGGCTTCGTCAGCGAGTTTATGGTCTTCCGGGGGGCCTGGGCGGTCTTCCCGGCCATCACCGCTGCGACGACCATCGGGCTGGTGCTGGTGGCGGCCTACCTGCTCTGGACGATTCAGAAAGTGCTCCTGGGGCCGCTGAATCCCCGTTGGGAGAAGATGCCGGAGATCAATGCCCGCGAGGTCATTGCGCTGGCGCCGCTGATGGTGCTGATGTTCGTCATTGGCGTGTGGCCCTCGTGGCTGATTCATCTGTTTAATGCGGCGGTGATGCGATTGATCGGGTAGAGAATATCCGTAATCGGGAAACCACAAAGTGAGGTGACTATGGCCTTCCCATTCCTCAGCGTCATCATCTTCGCACCGGCGATTGCCGCAGTTCTGATTCTGCTGCTGCCCAAAGACCGGCAGACGGAGCCGAAGGTGCTGGCCGCAACCGGCGCCTTTATCTCCCTCTTTATGGCCGTCTGGGTCTTTCTGGCCTACGACCGGACCCTGGGTGGCTACCAGTTCGTAGAGCAGATGCCCTGGCTTCCCGTTATCGGCTCCTCGTACTACGTAGGCGTCAACGGGATGGGGGTGATGCTGGTCCTCTTGAACGCGCTGCTTCTCTTCTGCGCTGTCCTCATCTCCTGGCACATAGAGGAGCGGCCCCGGGAGTTCTTCGCCCTGCTCCTGCTGATGGGCGTGGGGGTCTTCGGCGCGTTCGCCCTCCTGGACCTCCTCCTGCTGGTCCTCTTCTACGAACTGGTCCTCTTCCCCATCTACCTGCTCATCGTCAACTGGGGCTGGAAGCCGCTGCGGGAGTACGGGGCGATGAAACTGACCCTTTACCTGCTCCTGGGGAGCCTGGTCGCCCTGGTCGGCATCCTGGCCATCTACTTCACGTCCGGTCTGCGGACTTTTGATATGGTCGCGCTGGGCGGAGTGAAGTTCTCGCTGGAGTTCCAGCGAATCTGGTTCCTGCCCATTTTCGTGGGCTTCGGCGTCCTGGCGAGCCTCTGGCCCTTCTACTCCTGGTCCCCCGACGGATACGCCGCCGCGCCCACCGCTGTCTCTATGCTCCATGCAGGGGTGCTGAAGAACGTCGGGGCGTTTACCGCCTTCCGGGTCGCAGTCCTGCTCCTGCCCGAGGGGGCGAAGTTCTGGATGCCCTACATCGTCTTCCTGATGGTGATGAACGTCGTCTACGCCTCGTTCATCGCCCTGGTCCACACCGACTTCAAGTACATCATCGGGTTCGCCAGCGTTGCCCACCTGGGGGTGGTGCTGATGGGCTTTGCGGCGATGAACGAACTGGGATGGAGCGGCGCGGTCACCATGATGTTCGCCCATGGCATCATTGCCGCTATGTCCTTTGCCATTGTGGGGATGGTGTACGACCGGACCCACATCCGGGAGATTAAGGAACTGGGCGGTATGATCCGGCGGCTGGCGCCAGCGGCCCTGGGCTTCGCGATTGCGGGGTTCGCCTCTATGGGGATGCCCGGTTTCCTGGCCTTTGTCGCCGAGGTGCAGGTGTTCCTGGGGCTATGGAAGGCGGCGAGTTTAGCGCCCTGGTATCCGATCATCGCCATTATCTCCGCGCTGGGGATTATCGGGACGGCGGCTTATATGCTGCGGGCGTTTCAGTATGTCTTCATGGGCGAACTGAAGCCGCAGTTTGCCGACATCCCGCCCATCGGCCCGCTGGATAAGATCGCGATCGCGCTGATGAGTCTGCCGCTGATTGTGGGCGGTATCTACCCGCTCCTGGTCCTGCCGGTGGTTCAGTCCGGCGTCCAATCCGTTCTGGCTGTCCTGGGAGGTGCATAAATGGGCGTCACGGCCTTCAACCCGACCTGGCTTCTGGCTATTCTGCCGGAACTTCTTCTTCTCGCCCTGGCGGTGGTGGTGTTGGGGGTGGACCTGGCGCTACCGACGGAGCGGAAGCGGACGCTGGGGCTCTGGACGGCGGCGGGCCTCGTCGTCATCCTGGCAGTCACTTTACTGGTGCCGATGCCGCAGGGGCCGGCCTTCGGCGGCGCGGTGCGGATAGACGGCGTCGCCGGGATCTTCCGTGTCATCTTCCTGCTGGGCGGCATCCTGGTGGCGCTGATGTCTATGGACTTCCGCCCGCTACGGCAGGATGGCCCGTACTATGGTCTGCTCCTCTTCTCGCTTTTGGGGATGTCGCTGATGGCGGTCTCCGAGAATCTGGTGATGCTCTACGTGGCGATGGAACTGACCGGCATCAGCGCCTACGTCCTGGTCGGCTATATGCGGGAGACGCCGCAGTCGGCGGAAGCGGGGCTGAAGTACTTCCTGTTCGGGGCCTTCAGTTCGGCGGTGATGCTCTACGGCTTCTCCTGGCTCTACGCCTTCGCCGGCGGGACGGGGTACAGTCAGTTGGCGCAGGCGATGCAGTATATTCCCTTCCCGCTGGCAGTGCTGGCCTTTCTGATGGTGCTGGTGGGCTTTGGGTTCAAGGTGGCGATGGTGCCGATGCACTTCTGGGCGCCGGACGTCTACCAGGGCGCGCCAACGCCGATCACTGCGTTTTTGTCCGTGGGCTCCAAGGCCGCAGGATTCGCGGTGCTCCTGCGGGCGCTACGATTCCTCTTCCCCACGCTGGAGATGACCTGGGTGGTGCTCCTGGTTGCCATTTCTATGGTAACAATGACGCTGGGCAACACCTTCGCGATCTGGCAGAAGAACATCAAGCGGCTGCTGGCCTACTCCAGCATCGCCCAGGCCGGGTACGTCCTCATCGGCGTGGCGGCGGCCTCGCAGATGGGGTTGGCGTCGGCGGCCTTCTACCTCATCGTCTACACCGTGATGAACGTCGCCGCGTTCGCTGTGGTCGTGCTGGTCTCCAACTTGACCGGGAGCGAGGACATAGAGAGTTTCTCCGGGCTGGCGCGGCGGTCGTCGTTCCTGGGGTGGAGCATGATGCTGGCGCTCTTTTCGCTGGGGGGCGTGCCGCCCTTCGGCGGGTTCGTGGGGAAGTTGCTCATCTTCGCCGGCGCGATCCAGAGCGGCCTCATCGCGCTGACGGTAGTGGGTGTGGTCAACGTCATCATCGGCCTGTACTATTACCTGAACGTGGTAAAGGTGGTCTTTGAGCGCCGCTCCGAGCAGGAGCACGAACCACTGGAGGTACCCACGCCGTCCAAATGGGTGCTGGGTGTCACGATGGCGGCGATCGTCCTGCTGGGCATTCTGGCCTATCCGGTCTATCAGTGGGTGTGGCAGGCGAGCGCGGGGTGGTTCTGAGAAGTTTAACCGCAAAGAACGCAAAGGACGCAAAGATTTTTCGGATTTCTTTGCGCCCTTTGCGGTTTCAAGCGGGAAGGGAACTGGTTGGTGAGGGCGATTGTTGAGGGCGTGCCGTTGGGACGGGAGGAAGTACGGTGAGTGAGCGGAAGGGATTGGGATGGCGGGAGGGGGCGTTTCTGGCGGAGGCGGCCGCGCAGATCGGCTGCCTGACGGTGGTGGTCATTCTGCTGGCGCTGGGTGCGGGTCTCTGGCTGGATAGCCGCCTGGGGACGAAGCCCTGGTTCACCCTGGGGCTGGTGCTGGCCAGTATCCCGGTCAGCCTCTATCTGGTGGTCCGGATGGCCCTCTCCGCTGCCCGGCGGGCTTATCCGCCTGAGGAACAAAAGGGCAAGGGACCAGAGGAGCAGGGGGGCGGAGAAGTAGAGGAGTAAAAATCTGCGTTCATCTGCGTCCGCTCATTTTTCCGGAGGTGGGGATGAAGCGAGTGGGCATAATTCTTGCGGTCATCGTCCTGATTGGCCTCTGTGCATTTTCGTGTGTCATCGGCCCGCTGGGAAGTAAATGGGTCGTGCAGCCCCATATCCAGATGGCGGCGGAGACCCTCCCGGTCGGGCCGGTCCGGATACCCAACACGCTGATGGGCATGATTATCGCCGATCTGGTGCTTATCGGCCTCTTCCTGGCCGGTACCCGACATATCCGCGCCGGGCGGCCGGAGGCGATGGTGCCGCGTGGGCTGCAGAACCTGGTGGAGGCTATCTATGAATTCCTTGCCAACTTCCTGCGCGGCATCCTGGGCGAGCGGGCGGAGAAGATGCTCCCGCTGCTTATTACCTTCTTCCTGTTCATCCTGGTCGCCAACTGGATTGAACTCTTCCCGGGCTTTGACACCGTCGGCCTGATAGAGCACGTCCACAAAGGAGAGGGGCATGCGGTCCGGCAGGTGGGACCATTCCTCTTTTTGACCCACGAAAAAGGGGAGTATATGTTGGTCCCCTTCCTGCGGGCCGCCAATACCGACCTGAATATCCCGCTGGCGCTGGCGCTCATTTCGGTCTTTATGACCCAGGTCTACGGCGTGCAGGCGCTGGGGTGGGGGTACTTTTCCCGCTTCATCAACATTAAGGCCCTCACCAGCGGCGGCCTGATGGGGGTGATGAATTTCCTGGTGGGCCTGCTGGAGACGCTGAGCGAGTTCACCAAGATTATCTCCTTCGGCTTCCGGTTGTTCGGCAACATCTTCGCCGGGATGGTCCTGCTGCTGGTCATTTCGTCGCTGGTGCCCTTTGTGGCGCCGGTAGCCTTCTACATTCTGGAATTGTTCGTGGGTGCCGTCCAGGCACTGGTCTTTATGATGTTGACGGCTGCATTCACGGCGGTGGCAACTGCAGGCCACGGAGAGCATCACTAATCCGCAACGCGTGAAACGTGAAGCTTGAAACGTGAAGCTTGAAACGTGAAG
>DAOTWK010000342.1:0-1575 GCA_034435815.1 Anaerolineae bacterium
GCCAGTTCAGCGCTTTACCCTGTTCCACAGCCAGTTTTCCGGTCCGGTCCAGGTACGCCGCAATTTCGTCAGCCGGTAGTCCGGTCACACCTGTACCCCTTCGCGGCGGGCAATGCGATACAATGGGAGGCGCCCCTGCTCAAAATCATCCGCAGAGGCTGGCTTGGCCGAAATCAACCACTCCGACTCCAATTGAACGGGGTAGAGCAGGTCCACGATCGTCCGCAGTTCCCGGAAATAATCTTCTGGTTGGTCCAGCAACACCAGCAGGTCAATATCACTCTCCGGGCCTGCTTCCCCCGGGCGGCGGAACCGAACAAAACCAGCCCCCGTAATCGGGAGCGGTAATGAGTTTCAAGGACGGATTTACATTTTTGAAGAATCTCTAAAAGTGTCATCGGACGATCAACTCTCTGCGGTTATTATACCGCCAAAATGCTGGAAAACCAACCATAGGAGCAAAACCTATGATAGAAGTCCGACTCTATGGCAAACTGCGCCGCTTCGGCTCCGACCCACGCGGCGACCGGGAGACCGCGGTCTACCTGGAGACCGGTCCGGGTGAGACCGTCGGGGATGCCCTGGCGCGGCTGGGCATCCCCCAGGCGGAGATCGCCCATATCTTCCTGAACGGTCGGCTCCTGACCACCTGCAACTCTATGGCCCCGTGGCTCCGCTATCAGCGGGTCCGGGAGGACATCCCTACCTGCGAGCCCAACCTGGACTATCCCCTCTGCGATGGCGACCGTCTGGGCCTCTTCGGGCGGGATATGGCGATGCTGGTGGTATAGCAGGGAGCAAGGAACCCGTCGCAGGTCGCAGATCGCAAGGCACACAGAGCACGGACTACGCAATACGATGTACGACGATTTCAGCACCGACTACGACCGTTTCGTGGACTGGCCTGCCCGCCTGGCGGCGGAACTGCCATTTATTGAGTGCATTGTGCCGCAGGCTGACCGCCTGCCCTACGTTCTGGACGCCGCCTGCGGGACCGGGATGCACGCGGTGGCGCTGGCCCGGCAGGGATGGCGGGCATCGGGCGCCGACCTGAGCCCTGAGATGATTGCCTGCGCCCGGGCCAATGCCCAGGCCGCCGGAGTGGAGGTCCGCTTTGAAGTCGCGGGCTTCGGCGAACTCCACGCCCGCTTCGGCGGCGGGTTTGACGGGGTCCTCTGCCTGGGCAACTCCCTGCCGCACATCCTGACGCCGGATGGCCTGCGCGCGGCCCTGGCCGATTTCGCCGCCTGCCTGCGACCCGGCGGCGTCCTACTGGTCCAGAACCTCAACTACGACCGGATTCTGGCCCGCCGGGAGCGATGGATGGAGCCCCAGGCCCATCGGGAGGGGAAACGGGAGTGGCTCTTTCTTCGCTTCTACGACTTTGACCCCGACGGCCGGCTCACCTTCAACATCGTCCGGCTGCACCGCGCGGGTGGTCCGTGGGAGCAGCGGGTCCTCTCCACCCGTCTCTGGCCCCTGCGGCAGGCCGAACTGACCAGCGCGCTGGCGGAGGCCAGATTCACAGCCATCACCCTCTACGGCGACATGCAGGGCTCGCCCTTTGACCCCGAT
>DAOTWK010000343.1:0-1993 GCA_034435815.1 Anaerolineae bacterium
TGACCAAGTTCCCCGAGGTCATCTACGCCCACGGCGACGTGGTCACCTGGACGCTGGTCGCCTACAACTCCGGCGCGGGGCCGGCCTACAGCGTGGTGCTGACCGACGTTCTGGGCAGCGGCCTGCGCTACGTGGATTCGTCCATCACTTCCACCCTGGGCTCCGTGGCCGGCGTGACCCCCATCACGTCCTCCAACCTGGTCACCTGGAACCTGCCGGTGATCCAGCCCAAGGAGCGGGTGACCATCCGCTATGCGGCGGAGATTATCGGCTGTACCGACCTGACCAACCGCTTTGCCGGCGCGCAGGGCTGCCTGGGCCAGACCTGCCAGAGCGGCGGGCCGGTGCAATCCCGCGTGGAACTGCCGCCCACCATCCTCCTCAACACCAACCAGGCGGTAACGCCCATTGATACCTGCTACACCCGCACGGTCACGGTGACGGTGCGCAATGCGGGTCTCCTCAGCGTCTACTCCGCCACGCTCACCGAGACGCTGCCGGTGGGCCTCTCGTATGTAAGTGGGACGACCGAGGTGAGCACGGATACGGTGAACTGGCAGCCCGGCCCGAACCCCGTTGTAGTGGGGCAGCAGTTGAGTTGGGGGCCGGGAAGTGGCCCGCCGCTGGATGGAATCCTCTCCCGCATCCGTCCCGGCGAGACGGTCTACCTGCGCTTCCAGGTCTATGCCTCTTGCCCCTTCGACGGCGGACAACTGCACATCCAGACCAGCTATCGGGATACCTGTGGAACCCCTCGTCTGACCCAAGCCTCGTACTTTGTGATGCCGGTGCGCCAAGCCAACCTCACGCTGGTCAAGGCCGGCCAGAACCTCAGCCGTACTTCCCCTTCACCGACGATGATCTACGCCGAGCCGGGGGAGCCGGTGGTCTTTACTCTAACCTTGACGAACGATAGCACCGCCGCGCCGGCGCGCGAGGTCATTGTGACGGACACCCTCCCCAACAATGTGGTCTTCTGGGGCGCCAGTCCCGGCTACAGCGGCCCGGCTCCCGGGAGCCTGGGCGGTGTCATCACCTGGTCCATCCCGCTGATCAACGCCGGCAACAGCGTCGTCCTCACCATCACCACCGTGGTCAGCCAGCCGGAAGGATGCGCGATCACCGATACCTACAACACGGCGGCGGTGGCCTGGGGCTGCCCCGACGGCTGCCGCCAGAGTTCGCCGCCGGTGCAGGTCGCACTGCGCACCCGGCCGGTCTACGACACGCCCGTCATCCGCACCGATATCCCGCCCGCCACCCTTCACCAGTGCGGCGGGCTGATCACGGTCACCCTGAACAACCAGGGCCCGCCCGCCTATAACGTGATCCTCACCAACACCCTCCCTTCCGGTTATGTTTACAGCGCCACTGTCTATGCCAGCACGCCGCCCTCCGGCACAGTAAACCTGGGCCAGACGGCTGTCTTTACCTGGGGGGTGTTGCCCACCGGCCCGACCACCCTCACCCTGGCCGTGCGCAACAGCGTCGGGGCAGGCGGGTGTGCCGTGCCCTCCGGCCCCAACGTGATCACGATAACCTACGACGACGACCTTGCCGACTGCTACAACACCGCTTCCTACAGCGCCACGGCATCGGCGAGCATCAATGTGGTGGGGCCGAACCTAGTCGTGGATAAATCCCCCGCCATCCTCACCGCCCAGGTAGGTCAGCGCATCACCTGGACGCTGACGGTGACCAATACCGGCAACGGTACTGCCTATAACGTCGTCGTCACCGATGTGGTTGGTTCGTCTTTTGTAAGCGTCACCGCGACGGGCGGCGGCGTGGTCGCCGGCAATGTGGTCACCTGGACGCCCAATCCGATACCTGCCAGTGGAGTGTGGACGGCGCAGGTGAGCGCGGTGCTGATCGCCACTGGCGGCAACCAGAACGTCGTCACTGCAACCGCCTCGTGCGACACGGGATGCTTGGCAACCACCGGCTCCGACGTGGCCTATGTCACGCTGATGCAGTCCTTTGACAAAGGGCC
>DAOTWK010000344.1:0-4195 GCA_034435815.1 Anaerolineae bacterium
AAAAGCGGGCCAGTTGCGGGTGATGAGCGTATCCACCAGATAGAAGCCAGTGACCGTCTGAATGGGTTGATAGAGGGTGGTCTCAATGCTCACCCGCCCGCCAATGGGCAACCAGTGGAGTCGGCTGAAGAAAATCAATTGAAGCAGCAGGCCGAGCCAGAAAGTGGGGATAGAGACGGACGCCACAGCCACCAGTCGGCTGAAGTGGTCCAGCAGACGGTTGCGCCGAGCAGCGGAGAGCACGCCCAGCGGTATGCCGATAAAGACCGCCATGGCCATCCCGACCAGCACCAGTTCCAGTGTGGCGGGCAGGTAGGCCCGCAGGTCCTGGATAATGGGCTGATGGGTCTTAATGGAGACACCCAGGTCGCCGCGCAGGAGATTGCCCATGTAGTAGAAGTACTGAACGTAGAGGGGGCGGTCCAGGCCAAGTTTGACGCGCGCGGCGGCAATCTGGTCGGGGGAGGGCCGGGGGCCCACCCACAGGGCCGCCGGGTCGGAGGGCACCACACGCGCGATAAAGAAGGTGACCACGGAGACCCCGAAGACCACCAGAACTGCCAGCAATAGCCGCCGCAAAACCCCGATGCTCTTCCTACCGGGACAATTCGTAGAAGAAGACGACGTGCGGGTAGGCGGGATTGTCCACATACCCCTTGATGTCGGCCCGCACCGCGTGGGTGTTGACCAAGTCGTAGAAGAAGACGGCAACGGCATCATCCACCAGAATCTTCTGGGCTTCAACGAAGAGCCGTTCCGCCTCCGCGCGGTTGCTGCCGGAGAGTTCGTTGGCCCGGTCTATCAGTTCGTCGTACTGGGGATTGCAGTAGTAGCCCAGGTTGAAGAGCGTCTCCTCCTCACAGTGGAACATGCTATACAGGAAACTGTAGGGGGAGATGTAGTCGGGCCACCAGTACATCACGAAGATGTCCTGCGCCTGCATCGGATCGGATTTGCCCAGGTCCCACTGGGCCTCCCAGGACATCCCGCGTACCTCTAGGTCAATCCCTAGTTTCGCCAGTTCGGCTTTCCAGACTTCGCCGACCTGCCGCTCGTCCAGGTCCCCCGCGACGTGGGTCATCACCAGTTTGAAGCCACCGTTGGGATACCCGGCCTGAGCCAACAGTTCCCGGGCCTTATCCAGGTTGTAGGTATACTGGAAGAGTTTGTCGCTGTGACCCCACATCCCCAGGGGCACCGGACCGTGGGACTGGACAGCGTAGCCAGAAACCACCGTCTGGATGAACCGGTCGTAGGGGAACGCGTAGGAAATGGCCTGCCGGACCAGTTTGTTATCCAGCGGGGGTTTGCGGACGTTTAACAGGCCCACCAGGTTCTGGAATGCGGGGTTGGTGTAGACGACAACGTCGGGGCGGGCATCCAGTGCGGCCAGGTTCTCCCGGGGGATATCGTAGGTCACATCAGCAGTGCCGGCCTCCACCATTTGCTGCCGGACCGTCGGGTCTTCCACAATCTCAAAGACGACCTTGTTGAACTGGCCCGGTTTCCAGCCGCCCCAGTAGTCATCAAAGCGAGTGATGACCAGGCGGCGGCCGCGCTCATAACTCTCAATGGTATACGGGCCGCTCCCGCAGTCGTGGCCCTCGTTGAACCACTCGCTGGCCCTCTCGCCCTGGGCTTCTACACAGGCCGGGCTGAAAATCCACGAGCCGTAACCGGAGGCAGCGATGAGGTCCAGAGGGGCGGAGTACTTGAGTTTGAAGCGGACGGTGTAATCGTCCACCGCCGTGATTTCTTCCACCGGGTCCCAGATATAGGATGCCCCCATGCCCATATTGATGGTGCGCTCAATGGAGTACTTTACGGCCTGGGCATTCATGTCAGTACCGTCGTGGAACTTCACCCCTTTGCGCAGGTAGAAGGTCCACTCAGTGGCATCCGCGTTAGACTCCCAGCGCTCCGCCAGGCCGGGCCGGAGCAGTTGGGGCTGCATCGGCGGGTTGTACCAGACGAGCGTCTCATAGAGATTGGAGACAACCGCCGAGTCGTTAGAGTAACTGACGCTGGGGTCAATATCCGGGAAGGAGGTGGGGTGGGCATAGACGGCCACGTTTTCCTTCGGTGGAGCCGGCGTCTCCCCTGCGGCTGGCGTAGAAGGGCGACAGCCGACCAGGGAGAGCAGCAACATCAGAGCAGCCAGAGCGATCAATACAGAGAACGAGCGTTTGGACAGCATGTCTCCTCCTTGGTAAGTAAGCAAAGGGGCCTGGATAGATAACCGACATCAGCGCAAAGTGGAAGCATTATAATCCTCTCATACCAGGTTGTCAAAATCCCGTGCGAAAGGATATGGGTTTTTGCGGCAGCGGCCTTCGGCCACCGCTCCCAAAATTCTCTTTTCGCTCTTCCCTTACTTCACCCCTACCACCTCATAAATCCGGACGCCCTCCCGGTCATAGGCCACCCGCAGAAGCCCCTGGACAACCATCCGATCAAACTTGGACAACCCGGCAGTATCATAGTAGAGACGTTCGTACGGGCCCACGTAGATATAGCGGACACCGTACTGGCGCAGAATCGTCAGGGCCCGCTCAGAGTCAGGGGTATTGTAGCACTCTCGTACATGCCAGTGGCGCTGATCTACCTCCTCCCCCATCCCCTGCTGCACTTCATGCCAGCGCCAGCCCACGACCGCCGGCAGGCCGGTGTAGATAGAGATGCGGTTCTGCCAGAGATACTCCCGCTCCCCCAGCCCCTCCAGGACCACCGGCGAGCCCTGGACGTTCTCCAGCAGCCAGAGAATCCCCCCATAGTCCGGCCCCAGGTCCACCTCCCCCCGCACGTCCCCGGTGCGACTGTAACGGATGTAGGCCATGCCATCCAGCGTGGGGCCGGTGGCGTGGGTGAACCGGTCCCCCACCTTGGCCGGGATACTCATGACCGGGAAGAGGGCTGTGGCAAACACGATTGCCCCCATTGCCACCCACCAGAGGCGCCGGACATCCGAGGGCCAAGTATCGCTGACCCTGGCCAACTCCACCAACGCGACCGCCGCGCTCACCGAGAGCAAGGTCCAGGCCTGGAAATGGAATTTGAAGACGGTGTTCATCCGACCAATGTCCCCCTCCAGCACCAGGACCTCCACGCCCAGGGTCAGCGCCAGAGCGACTGCTACCCAGAACGAGGGCAGAGCGCGGTGTGCGGGGAGCAGAAAGGCCAGGACAAAGGCCAGTACTCCCGCCGGGAGAGCCACCGCGGCCACCGGCACTCCCAGACCGGCGGCCGCCAGCCCGCAGAGCACCGCTCCTCCCAATCCAAGGAGAAATAGCGAAAGCCGTCGGCCCGAAAGCACCCGCCAAGTATCCACCACCAGAAGCGTACCCAGTGGAAAGAGGAATTGGCCCAGCAACAAAAGGTAAATGTCCAGCGGCGTGCGGGCATCCGTCCAGAGGCGCATCCGATTGTAGGGAGCGATATAGGCCCGGATGTATGGAAGGAACAGCAACACCGTCAACCCGGCCAGCAGGAGGGGATAAAGGAGGGCACGCCATACCCGGCCCCCCCTACGGCATTCCGCTTCGCTCCGTGCCTGACTACGAACCAGAGACCAGGCCAGCACCGCCATCGCCAGCAGGAGATAGGTAGGGTAGTCCCATGTGTTGGTCGCCCGGAGAGCGCCGATGATGAGAGCGGCCAGTAGCAGAGATAGCCATCGCGAACCCTTCTGCGGATACCCCTTCCGGGCTTCCAGCGCCCATCCCACCATTACTGCCAGCGCGCAGAGGGTGTACGGAAGGGCCAGCAGGTGAGCGTGCAGGTCGGCATACAGGAACGTGAACGCCGGAAATTCCGTGATCGGCCCCACCCCACTGGCGTCCGGCGGAATCATCCGAGTGGGATACCAGTAGGGCGTCTCCGGACGGAGAGGCAGACGGGCACCGCCCAGGACCATCCCGAAGCCCCTCAGCGCCTGGACCAGCGACTCCAGGCCTGGGATAGTGCTTCGGAAGGGAATGTCGCCTGCGACCAGCCGGAAACTGTCGTACAGAAGCCGCGCTTCCCCCAGATTCCCCAGTACCAGGAGGAACAGAACAGCCAGAAAGCCCGCGATATACGGACGAGCAGACGCCACTCCGCTATCGTTCCGTGGCTGACTACAAGCAACAAGATTGAAAGCCACAGAGAAAGCCGCCCCCCCCACCAGGGCATAGAAAAGGGCGAGGGCCAGATTGTA
>DAOTWK010000345.1:0-10336 GCA_034435815.1 Anaerolineae bacterium
TGGAAAAAAGGCCAAACTGGAGAGGGGCGCCAAATGGTTACTTTTGCGTAAAGAAACCATTAATAGTACCATAGTACCCTTGCAATAAAATACCAATTGGTTTATAATTGAAACGCAATTCATACTCAATCTTTTCGCGCCGGGGCTTGCCGGAGCAGGCCGGGGAGGCGATTCAGAGGCCGGGCTGGAACTGCGGACATCAACGGACTCCCCAGATTCCAGGCCCGGCGATTTGCTATTCCTGTGAACAGGCAATATGTGCTCCACCGGGGATCAACTGCTCCGGACACCCAAAGCCAGATACCAGCCTGTGTCTGGGGGCTGGTGAGGGTAATCCCTGCTATCTATCACCCGAACCGTTCCTGGGAGGGGGCAAATGGAACAGGAAAGGGATGTTCGCTGGAAGAGATGCCAGTTTCGCTGGCGGCTAAACCGGGGACAGTCAATGGTGGAATTCGCCCTGGTCCTTCCGGTTCTGCTTCTGGTCATTTTCCTGATTATTGAGGGTGCACTGGTCCTTCAAGGCTACCTGGCCGTCCAGCACGCCGCGCGGGAGGCAGCTCGCTGGGCCATTACGTACCAACCTCCCCAGGGTTGTAAACTGGAGGGGAATCCTACGGTCCGAGACCACTGTGATCCATCGGACCCATGCACAAATCTCAGCGCGAACCCGCCATTCATCTATCCACCCTACAATTACCGGCAACCGGGCAATGACTGTGACCCCCAGGAAAGTCTGGACGAATATAACGCCCGCCGGGTAGCAATGATCAAATTGGTTGCGTTGGACCAGGCTGTAGGGCTTCGCGTCAATCGGTCCGCCTTAGGGCTGACCACAAGTACGTTTAATGCCTACTCTAGCACTCCTGGCTTCTTCGGGGTCCAGGTCTGGGGGTTCCCAGCCTTTGATGCTCAGGAGCAACTGGACCACCCCAGCCTCCCTGGCCTCCCGGTGCGGATCCGGGTCGTCCATAATGTGGAGACCGTGGATCCCCTCTTTCGGGCTTTTGCTCGGTACGTCCGAGTAACCTCGGATGTCACAATGCTGAACGAGGGGGTTCAAGTGGGTTTCGGCAACCTGCCCCCGCCGACCTTCCAGCCTCCACCGACCTTCATCGTCCCGACCCAGGCCCAGGTCACGCCAACGCCTTCTACTCCTACTCCTACCCCCCGGCCCATCCGCTACCGGGTGGACATTCAGTTTGATTCGGTAACCAACCGGCTGCCCGACGAGCGGGGCCACACCGTACCGGTCCTGGTGACCGATCAGGATACTGGCCAGGTGCTGCCTAATGTCAGGGTTAGTTACTCCACCAGTATCGGTTCCTTTGACTTTTCCGGCACTGGCCCCGGCTACGGTGAGGCCTTGACCGACAATACGGGCACGTCCGTCCTGACCGTCTACGCCAACCGGCCCGGCACTGCCAGCCTGCGGGCCTGGATAGATATGGACGGGAATCGGCAATGGAGCACCAACGAGCCCACCGATACGGCGACCAAACAATGGACCGCTGTCGGGCCCTATATCGTCGCTTCTACCCACTCCGTCCTCCCGCTGGACTGGATTTCTGTCAGCCTGTACGACCATCCGCCGTCCGGGAACCCGCACCGGCTGCTCTGGTGCCGCACCTCTATCACCGGCGGGGTCACCTCCGCTGTCTTGATGACGAACATCAACGTGGACTCCAGCACCTGGGATGCTTTGGACCTGGCGGTTCAGATTCCGCTGAACAGCGCCGGCTTTTATCGTCTGGAGAGCCATACCGGCTCCGGAACCTGCGGCAATGCGGCCACGCGGGTTGCGTATTCCGCCGACCTCTACGTCCGCCCCGTTCAGCCGGATATGATCGTGGCCAGGCTCAACCTCCCCGAACGGATTCCGGCACAAAATGTCTTTACGGTGACCGCGGTCATTTCCAACGTCACGCCAGGCTTCACCAATGACATCTTTGACGTGGACTTCTATATCACCTCACTCACCCAGCCGCCGCCGGCCGCGGGGCAACTGGGCCTGGTCAAACAATGGGTTAGCGGCATTGGCCCCTACGGGTCCACCGTCATCACCGCCTACCTGTGGCTCCCGGCGGAGGGACAATACCGCATCTCCGCCCGGGTGGATACGACCAATTATGTGGAAGAGGATAGAGAGGATAACAACCTGACCTCCGTGGTCATCTCGGCAGGCTGTTTCTACCCCCAGACTTTTACCACGGCCTGGTTTAACCCTTCGGGGAACACGGGTAATTTCTCTAACGCGACCAATGCCTACGCGGATGCTGGAGGCGCAGCCAGCGTCTCCGTCTCCGCTGGGAGCACCCAGCGCCACCAGTTCCATACCTACAATATCTCTATCCCCACCACAGCCACTATCCAGGGCATAGAAGTCCGGCTGGACTGGTGGGTCAATAGTACATCGGGCAGCGGCTATATGGGCGCCGAGTTGTCCTGGGACAACGGGTCCAACTGGACGTCCAGGAAGGATGATACCGTCCAATCCACCACCGAGCGCACGGTGATCTTGGGCGGGCCCAACGACACCTGGGGGCGGACCTGGACGGTGAGCCAACTGGCCAACAGCGCCTTCCGGGTGCGGGTATCGGCCTACAATGGCGCCAGTTCGGCCAAGACCTTCTCCCTGGACTGGGTTCCCGTACGGGTGACCTATTCCGCTCCCGTCAATTTCTGTCGTCCGCCTGAGCCCCCGCCATGGGACGAAGGGGAGATCAAGCCGCCTGGTCTCCGGGAGTGCAGCGAACTTATGCAGGTAGGTGGGTTTGAGGGGAACCCCCAGCGAGTCTTCACCTACTGGCGCGCGGGGGACTTGGGGGCCTACCAGCACACCGGTTACCTGCAGCGCAGCGGGGCATTTGCTATGCGGCTCCATGCCTCCCTGGGCTCCTATCCCACCTGCGCGCCCTTCAACCCCTACCTCTATCAGACGGTCCAGATTCCCACCGAGGTCTACACCCTCACCCACCTGGTGGTGAGTGGGTGGCAGGCGGTGGCCGGCAGCCTCACCGAGTGCAGTTATCGCGGCATCCCGGACGCCGATGACGTCCTTTACATGCAATTGCGCAATAGCAGCGGCAACCCCATCGGCTCGCCCGTCGCGATTGTGAACGGCGGTGTCGTTACCGAAACCTGGCAGCCCTTCAGCGTGGACTTCACCGATCGAGGGCTGGATGTGACCACCCTGGCCGGTCAGAACATCCAGGTCTACTTCTACGGCGCCCATGACCAGGACTTCTATGGCACCTTTTTCTTTCTGGACGACCTGAGTTGCAGCGTCTGCACCTTCTGGCCGATTCCGGACCCGGTGCCGGGCACCGCTTCTATCGGCGGGTTGGTGCGTACCCTGGTCGGCGGTGTCCCCCAGTACCTGACCGGCGTGGATGTCTGGGCCTACAGCCAGGGCGGTCAGGTTCTTCGTACCCGCACCATCCACGACGGCACCTACCACTTTTACAATATCCCGCCCGGCACCTACACCGTCTACTCCGCCGCCTGGGTGAGCGGGCAACTCTACTGGGGCACAGCGACAGTTACCGTCGTGGCCGATGAGCGAAACTACGGCGTAGACCTGTTACTGCAGCCGTAGAGAGATGTAGCCCTATCGGGCAGGGTAAACCCTATGCTGCATTCAAAGAGACGATATCTGCCGGTAGTAGCCCTTTTGGCTGGAGTGCTGAGCGCGCTGGCCCTTTCCGACGCGCTGGCCGCGCCGCGCGCCGCTTTTCTGCGCCTTGCGACCAACCTCTCCAATCGCCCAAACCGCTACTCCTACTACGCCGATATCGCCGTCAGCCCGGATGGAGACCGGGTGGCTGTGGTCTGGCCGGAGGCGTATCAGGACTACGGCGGGGTCATCAAAGGCTCCGTTTATCTGCGCTGGGCCTCGGAGAGCATCGGCAGCGGCTGGAGCGCCCCGGTGACCGTGCATGCTGGCAGTAGCAACGAATGCGCCCGCTGGGCCGCCGTCGCGGTCACCGGCACCAACCCATACACCGCCGTCGTGGCCTACATCACCCAGGCCCCATGCGACAACCCGAGCTCGCAGGCCGTCCGCTATCGGTTCTGCCCCCTGGGCGGCTCCTGTGGCGCTGTCCAGACCGTTGCCTCAGTCAACCCGCTACCAGGAGGCGATCCGGGCTTCGGTTCGGTGGACATCGCGCTGGACAGCACAGGGCAGCCTCATTTCGCGTATGCCTATTATCGGCGCGAGCATCAGGGGGACATAGGCACCGTTTATTATTGGTCTCCCGGGCTGACCAACCCCGATCTGGTATCCGGTAACAACCAGGATGCCCGCACCCCGGCCATCGCCTGGAACGGGGGCGCCGTCCACGTGGTCTGGGCAACGGAGCCCCTGGCTGGGAGTTACGACTACTTCATTATCTACCGACGCCGAACGGGAACGGGTTGGGCTCCGGAGTACAGCCTGGTGAAACAATATCTGGGCTATGCCCCCCATAACCCTGCCATCGCCGTCTTCAGCAGCACGGTGCTGGTAGCCTGGGATATGAACAACGCCTGGACAGACGGGGATTGCCAGAACGATCAAACCCAGTGTGACAAGTATACCCTTGCATATATCCGCTCCACGGACAATGGCGCCAACTGGCCTTTATCTGGCGGAGTTCCCCTCTGGTATGAACTGAGGGGAGAAGATCTGGGCACAGATTGGCCGTACACTTCCACAGGCCAGGTTGTGGAATACATCCGTTTCTTGCGCCCATCGGTGGGGTTTCAGGCGAACGGGAAGCCGGTGGTCGTCTGGCACGTGAACGATGGGACCACTGGCAATCCCGATTACAACATTTACTACACCGAAGCGCTAACGGTGCCGGAGAATGCGGCGGATCCCATAGAATGGGCAGAGATTCGCCGTTTCGGGCAGAATATTCCTCTCCATTCCGCCAGCCCGGTGGTGGCGCCGTATTTGCCCCCTTCTGCCCTGCACGTAGTCTATCTCCAACGGGGCCTGGGGGATGACTGGGAGACGTACTACGACGGCAACGAGTATGACCGCTACTCCCGCGTCTATCTTCCCATCGTGATGCGGAATGCCCGCTGACCGAAGGGGGCCGATGGGCGGAAATCTGAATTCGTTGAGAGGCAATGGATGAGAGGAAGCGGGGGGCGGTGGGCTGTTCTGCTGGGGCTGGCTTTCATCAGCGCGCTGGGGCTGGCAATTCTGATTCTCTGGCCCGGCCCCGGATCTTCCGGCGGGAATCCGCCTGGTCTTCCGGTGCCGCTGCCGCTGGAGCCCACCGCCCGGCAGGCCTATCGGGCCGCGCAGGAGGCGGCGCGGGCTTGGCAGTCGGATGCTCTGCCCTCGTCTCTTTCGGCTCAATGGCAGCGGACCCGGGGGAGGTGGCCGACTCAGACCATATGGATGGCCCATTTCTACTCCCCGTCCTCCGGTCGGTTGGCGGTTTTTCTGGTAGAATTGGGGCGCACCCGCCTGCTTCAGGAGGCTCTCAGTCCCTATCCGCTTCCGACTCTCGCTGAGGACCAATGGAAGGTGGATAGCCCGCGGGCGCTGGAGGTGTGGTGGGGCAACGGAGGATCCGACTTTCTGGCCCGTCACAGTGATGCCAGGGTGGTGCTCCAGTTGAAGCCGACCAGCCCCACGGATGACCGTCCGGAGTGGGTGATTACCGCCGTAGCGGGCCGGCAAGTTCATGTAGTGACGATCAGCGGCGTGGACGGGCAGCGGCTGCCGTAAAAGAGATGCGGGGTTTGGCAGCGGCCTTCGGCCGCTGCCCCCCCGACTCCCCTCGGCAAAGGGGAGAGCCTGGTCCGAAGGGGCAATGCATTTGGGAATTCGCGGGGAGCGTCGCGGGTTTGTGGGAACGTAGCGCAGGCCGCCAGGCCTCTCTGTACAGGCGAACCGCCTGCGCCACGATCAGGGGTTGGGACACTACCTTACTACGTGAATTTCCAGAAAGCCCGACTTTCGTTGGTGGGCGGAGATCGGAGTCCAGGAGCCACTTCCGAGAAAGGGGGTGAAATGGTGAGAAAGCAAAAGCAAAGCGGTCAGAGCATTGTGGAGTTTGCCATCATTCTCCCGTTCCTGCTCCTGCTGATTATCGGAATGGTGGAAACTGCCTTCGCGCTACGCAGTTACCTTTACGTGAACACGGCCTGTCGGGAGGGCATCCGTTTCGCCGCCCGGGGACGATACACAGATGTAGATACCGCGCGTTGGATGCTGGCCAGTGGCGGCTATACCCGATTGAATAATCAACAGGTCCCCTTTTTCCGAACAGCAGCCCCAGAACCGAACACCGGCGTTATCATTACCCGCATCCCGATTCAGGCAAACGGAAACATCGGACAGCAGGTCAAATACCTAACTGGCACCATCACTTTGGTATCCGGCAATAGCATCTCTACTGTTCCCATCTCCGATAACAACAGTCGAGTGGCGCAGGAGGTGAATATTGAGCGCCATCGGAATGAGACCATCACCATCAATCAGCAACGGGTGGCACAGGGATACGAAGCGCTGGATAACCAGATTGTCGTCGTGGAAGTGTTCTACGCGCATCGGACGCTCTGGAATTACCAACCGTTGGGATTCCCGAGGGTTCTAAATCTCTATTCCCGTTCGGTGATGCGAGTGGTTTCGGATGCTCGGCAGACCCAATAGGAGGTGCGAGATGAAACGTATATGGGCTATCTTCCGACGCTTTATCCATCAGGACACCCAGCGCGGGCAGAGCATGATTCTGGTAGCATTGGGGGTTTTCACCCTGCTGGCCTTTGTGGGTTTGGCAGTGGACCTGGGGATTTATTACTCGGAACGGGTGAAAATCGTCCGGGCGGTGGATGCCGCCGCGCTGGCTGCGGCTCCGGAACTTCCGCTGGAGAGCGCGGCTCATGCTCGCGCTCTGGAATTTTTGCGGGATAATGGCTATAAATCTGACAACCAAAATACGCGCGTTGAAATCAACGGTTCCGTTATATCGGGCCCACCTCCAGAGAATGCGAATACCATCATTATCCTGGATACCGAGAGTTTCCGGGACAAGAACCTGCCCCCTGCTCAGCAACCGAACACTGCCAACCGCATCCGGGTTCGGGTCAGGCAGAGGGTACCGGTCATCTTTATGCGCTTCATGGGCTTTGATTCCCTCTGGGTCAGCGCCTCTGCCACGGCCGAAAACATCAACAACCTGGATATCGTCATTGTCTTTGATCGCTCGGGCTCTATGGAGTTTGACACTCTCTGCTACGGGTGCTGGCAGGCCCAATCGGGTGTACCGTATCCGGGAGGCTTGATCTATCCGCTCCCCTGGAACGGCCCGCCCAACGGTCCGCCGGCCCACTGCGGCGCCACTCAGGAGTTCACCTACAGCAGCTACAAGTACTATTACATTGAGGCCGAGGAGTACTCCCGGGCCAGTAATCCTTACAACCGCTACCTTTATGTCCCGTACTACACCTACTGGGTCTTGCAACGGGAGTCGGGCGATGGCGCCTCCGGTCGGGATAGCCGGGGAGCCTATATTATGCATATGCCGTTCTCCGATCACGAAACCCCTGTCTCTGCCTCCCCGGGGTACGGTGTGACCTGCCGCTACGAAGCTGTCAATAACAGCGGTCAATGTGCATCCTCCGGATATACCCGGTGTTACTGCAAGATGGATGTCCCCGGCGGCCCCTTCCCGGCGCCCCGGGTGGACTACGATTTCACTGTACTGACAACGGGCAACTACTACATCTGGGTGCGCGGGCAGGCGCAGTCTACCTGGAGGTTCTGTAGCGACGCGAACGTCTCTTGTATCGACCGGCGTATTCATTGGAACGTGGACAACAGCAGCATCCAGACCAGTCCGGACTTCCCGCGCGGCACCGGTTACAATGGTGCCAGTTCCAGTGCCTGGGGATGGCGGCGGCTTAACAATACGGCTTTCTACTGGACCGCCGGGTCGCAGCACACCTTGCGCATCTGGGCGGGAGGAGCTGGCTTTGCCCTGGACCGCATCGTTATCACAACCAACCCCAATGGCCTGGATAGCAACAACAACCCCCCTTCGGATGTTTCCAGGACCGGTGTCTGGTCTAATGGGCGAACGGACTGGGCATGCAGCCCCTGCGACGCTCGCTTCGGCGGTTATCCGGGCGGGTGTGGGCAGTCCACCTGTGCCTACTCCCCCAACTGCAACAGCGGCCCCAACCCGGACCGCCGCCGGGACGACATCTACGACGACGAGCAACCCATCCGGGCCGCCATTGAGGCTGCCAAGCGGTTCGTCGGGATGCTGGATTACCGATACGACCAGATCGGCTATGTGTCGTACGCCACCGATGTTACAATTAACTCGGAACTGCAATGCCTGCGCCGCCTGGGGGCTCAAAACTGTACTTCCCAAGTCATCACTAACACCGTGATTGCTCAACTGAATGCCACGATAGCCAGTGGCAGCACCAACATCGGTGGTGGCATTCAGAAAGGGATTGAGGTCCTGAGTACCCAATCGGGCCACTACGGCCGACCCGGGGCGGCCCACATTATGATTCTGATGACCGACGGCCGCCCCAACGTGGCTCCCGATACCACCTGCTACACTCGTAACCTGATCCAGAAGTACGGCCTGACGACGCCGACAAACACCAGCGAACGCCAGGGAATGGAATGCACGCTCTACTATGCCGAACAGGCCCGCAACAACAGCATCGTCATCTACACGATTACCCTGGGGGATTCGGCCGATTTTGAGTTGATGGAGACGGTGGCCAACATCACCGGTGGGGTGCATCGGAATGCCGACCGTCCGGAGAAATTGAACCAGATTTTTGATGAACTGTACGAGCGCATCTTCCTGCGGCTGGTGGAGTAGGCGCCCCGGGGAGCCGAATGGGTGGCAGTGGGGACATTTTCGCCATCGGGGAAGCGGGCGGCCCTGTCGCCCGCTTCCTGTCATTTGACATTTACTGGAAAGTGGAATATTATATCAATACCCCGTCTCGTTTCAAGAAATCACCCACGGGTGCGGGGCCTTACCCTGAAGAGCAGGTCGGCCTCAGATGTCGCCCTTCACGAGATATCAGTTATAACCCACTATCAGGAGGCGCAGAATGGGAAGCCGGCGGACACTGGTTCTGGTGGGCCTTTTGATCATCGGCGTGGCGCTGATTGTCGGTGTCCTACTGCTGCGGCAGCGAGGAGGGGAAAAAGAAGAAGCCCCACCCACCGAAGCACCCCAGGTAATGAGAATCCTGGTTGCCGCCAACAACCTGACCCGGGGGATGGCAATCACCCCCGACCTGGTTCTGGCTCAGGATTGGCCGATCCAGCACCTGCCGCCGGTCTACTACACTGACCCGGCCCAAGTCATCGGGTATTTCGTGCGGGTAGACATTCCCCAGGGAATGCCGCTGATGCCCGGCATGCTGGCTCCCAGCGCGGAGGCTCTGGGCGCTATCGGCTCTCCTGCTGCACTCCAGGTCCCGGCAGGGAAACGCGCTGTGGCCATCCCGATGGACCTGCTGGGAGCCATCGCCTGGGCTCTCCAGCCCGGTGACCATGTGGATGTGCTGGCTTCATGGATGATCCAGGAACTGGATCAGGATTTTCAGAGCCTCCTTCCCAACCAGTGGGCCGCGCTTCAGTGCGGAGAAGGACAACTTTGTCAGGGCATCTATGGACGGGTGGAACCCTTGCCAACCGGGCAGGTGATTATGGTATATCCCCCTGAAGGAGGCACTCAGGCCCGTTACGTGGCCCAATTAACCATTCAGGATGCCGAAGTTTTGGCGGTGGGCACTTACCAGGCTCCGGTACAGGTAGCGGCGCCTCAACCCGCTCCGACTCCGGGGGGAGAGGGGGGGCAGCCGGCCGCAGGGACTGCTCCTGCGACGCCGACCCCGATGGCTGCTCTTGCCACGACCCAGGCCGTGATCCTGATTGTAGACCCTCAGGAAGCCCTGGTTCTCAAAGCGCTGGTGGAACTGAAAGCGGACATCACCCTCGCCCTGCGCCGTCCGGGAGATAACGCGCGCGTCTCCACCGACACGGTCTCCCAGGACTACATCATCGTCCGCTATAATTTCGTCGTACCGCCGAAGTTGCCCTATGCCGTCATCGCACCTGAACCGAATCCGCTGGAGAGGCAGATTAGCGTTACCACCGCAACGGGTGAGGTGACCGGTGAGTGAACTGGCCTGGCTACCGTCATAGCCTTCTGCGGAGGACCCGTGAGCCCCGAAAAGATTCGCGTCCTGATTGTAGATGACATCGCAGAGACCCGAGAAAACCTGCGCAAGCTGCTCTCTTTTGCGCCGGACATAGAAGTGGTCGGCACGGCAGCCACGGGCGAGGAGGGCG